>JANYFI010000186.1 GCA_025362765.1 Ferruginibacter sp.
GTCGACGAGGTATCCCTGGACAAGGCTTCTAATAATTACATTATTAAGATAAAATCTACCGCCAATTTTTATAACCTTCAGTTTGTATATGCAATAGATAATTATCAAAAAGACGAAATCAATAAACTAACTGAAAAAGCAAAAGCAAAAACCAATAATTAATCTGCACCAACGGTAACAATGAGTACACTTGTAAAAAATATATTGCGCTTTATTTTACTTATTCTGGTACAGTTTTTTGTGCTCGACAGGGTACATCTTAGCTACTTGGTAACACCATATATTTATATTTTGTTTATTTTCTGGATGCCATTCAATTTTAGCCGTATCCTTCAGTTAGTGCTGGCTTTTTTGCTTGGCTTTTCATTGGATAGTTTTCGGCATAATCCAGGTTTTCATGCTTCTGCCTGTGTGCTTATAGCCTATGTAAGGCCATTTATAATTAATATTATGCTGCCACACGAAGGGGCAGATAGCAACTACGAAGAACCTTCATTAAAAAGTATGGGTGGTTTTATACCTTATATGATTTACGCAGGCGTGCTAACGCTGGTGCACAATGCCTGGTTGTTTTTCCTGGAGGCCCTTCAGTTAGGGAACTACCTCGATTTTATTATTAAAACGTTATTTTCCACTCTCATTAGCCTGGTATTAATTGTGATCGCTGAATTACTTTTTTCAAGAAAGCAAAAGTTCAGAACCAACACTGTTTAACACATAGCGGGATAAACTCATTTTTATTTAGTTTAAATTTGATTACTGCTCTTCAATTATTTATAACAACAAATAAACCATAAAAATTGTCTGTTTTTAACCAGTCCCGTCAAACCGTAATTCGCTTAACCTTTGCAGTTATGTTTGTTGTTATTATCGCCAGACTGTTTTCCTTGCAGGTTATTTCATCCAAGTATAAAATAATGGCAGATGACCAGGGTAAATTCAGGAAGGTGGTTTATCCCGACAGAGGAATTGTGTACGACCGACACCATAAAGTACTGTTGCAAAATACAACCATTTCCGATTTGATGTTGTCGCCCAATAAATTGAAAGGCGTTGATACTTTTGCTTTGTGTAAAATTTTACAAATTGATACGGCCCAATTCAACAAAAGAGTGGTGGACCTGATTGTTAAAAATGGCAGAACCAGGCCTTCTGTTTTTGAAGCCTTGTTAAGCGATTCAAAAATGGCCATGCTAAACGAAGTGATGTACAAGTTTGCACCAGCTTTTTACCTGCAGGAAAGATCCGTACGAAGCTATCCATATGATGCGGCTGCCAATGTACTGGGTTATACTGCTGAAGTAGATACTAATTTTTTAAAAAGGCACAAAGAAGAAGGCTATGTTTCGGGCGATTATGCAGGGCTGACGGGTATTGAAAGAACTTATGAAAAAGTTTTAATGGGAGTAAGAGGCATTGAATACTGGAAGAGAGATAATAAAAACCGGCTGACTGAAAAGTTAGAAAATGGCAAATTTGATACCGCCGCGATAGCAGGGCAAAATATGCATACTTCAATTGATATCGAGCTACAGGAATTGGGGGAAAAGCTGATGCAAAATAAGCTTGGATCTATTGTAGCAATAGATCCCCAAACTGGAGGGATACTGGCAATGGTAAGTGCACCAACCTATAAACCAAAATTTCTTTCAGGCAGCGAAAGGAAAAAACATTTTGCTGCGCTTATCCTGGATCCGGCGCTGCCATTGTTAAACAGAACCGTAAGCGCAACCTATTCTCCCGGATCTACTTTTAAAACATTACAGGCACTGGTTGGTTTACATGAAGGCGTAATTCGCACAAACTTTAAGGTTACCTGTACAGGTGCCTACTATGGTTGCGGATATGCCCATCCACAAAAATGTCTTGACAAAGGAACTTTCGACTTACGTAATGCCATTACCGTTTCTGACAATACCTATTTTGCCACCGTAATGCAGCGGGTAATTGACAATCCAGTATTTCCCAACATTGACAGTAGCCTGTCAAACTGGGACAACTATATGTATGCCTTTGGGCTTGGCCATAAGCTGGGAGTGGATGTACCTTCAGAAAAAAAAGGATTTATTCCTACGCCTGCCTATTTTAATAGCCCTAAAAGATATGGAGAGGGAAGGTGGAACTATTGTAATTTTCGTTCGGTAAGTATTGGCCAGGGTGAAGTGAGTGTAACGCCTTTACAGGTAGCCAATGAAATGGCTTATCTTGGCAATAAGGGCTGGTATAAAATTCCGCATGTTGTTGATTCAATAGAGGGAGGAGATAAATATGGCGTATTAAATGCTTTTCGTGAAGTTCATCACCCCATTGACATTCCTGATAGTGTTTTTGAGGCCGTTCATGATGGCATGGAAGGTGTGGTGGAAAGAGGCACGGGAGCAAGAGCCAAAATTCCTGGAATAACTTTTTGTGGAAAAACGGGTACCGTTGAAAACTATATAGGGCTGGTAAAACAAAAAAACCATTCTTTTTTTGCGGCTTTTGCACCAAGGGTAAATCCCAAAATTGCTATCATGTGCGTGGTTGAAAATTCAGGCCAGGGAGCCTGGTTTGCGGCACCTATTGTAGGACTGATGATTGAAAAGTATTTAAAGGATTCTATTACTGATAAAGCAAGACTTGCCCTGATTGAGTCCATGGCAAATACCAATTTGATACCTGAACGAATTGGCCAGGCAATAAAAAGCCAGGATTCTCTGCGGCATGCTAAAGACCCAGCCTACCTGCTGGCAAAAGGGTATATAAAAAAAATTAAAGATACCATTGAACTTGACCAGAACGATGATGAAACAGAGTTGCTGGACAATATGGAAAAAGGGGCTGATACAAATGTAAAAAAAGAGTTCCCTAAAAAGGATGACAACAATACCCGCCCGAAAATTACGACAGATGCTTTGTTGCCAGGGGAAAAGAAAAAGCCAATCTTTAAAGACACTATAAAACATTAAATCGGATTGTAAAATGTATCAGAAAAGTCCGGAAATAGGAAAGGGGGTCGATTGGCTGTTAATCTGGCTGTATGTGATGCTGGTGGCTATCGGGTTGTTATGTATTTTTTCTGTTGAATATCGAAATGGAGATGGGGTGTTACATAGTTTTATAGGGTTTAAAAAAAATTACAGCAAGCAGTTATTTTACTTTGGTGCCAGCGTAATAATAGCGTCTTTTATTTTACTAACCGATAGTAAATTATTTACTGCAACCGCCAATTTATCTTACCTGGTAGGGATAGCGCTCATTCTGGCCACCTTTGTAGTGGGTAAAGAAATAAAGGGATCTAAAAGTTGGATACCATTGGGTTTTATGAATCTTCAGCCGGTAGAATTGTGCAAAATATTTACAGCCCTGGCATTGGCCAAATTTTTGTCAATGACAGAAACTAATTTTACCAAACCCGCTGCGCAACTTGTGGCTGCTGCTATTTCTTTTACACCGGCAGCTTTATCCATTTTACAGGGAGAAACCGGGCTGGCGCTGGTTTATTTTTCTTTCCTCATTCCTATGTATCGCGAAGGGCTGCCACCAGGCTATTTAATCGTAGGCGCAGCAATGGCCATATTGCTGGTAGCGTCCCTTTTGTTAAGTACCAAAACGTTGCTGATTGCTTTTACTGCGTTGGGTGTTCTGGCGCTCTTTATAAACAAAAAGCAAATACGCCGTAATAATAGCCTGTTGGTGATGATAGTGGGCAGTTGGGCTTTTTGTATTTTGTTTGTGGGGGTAATTGTTCCTTTTACATTTAAACACGTATTTAAAAAATACCAGGCCGACAGGATATTCAGCATGGTTGGTGTTGATAATCCATTTGCCAGTAAAAATACCGGTGAAATGGTCAGTAGTGCGGATGAGAAAGCAAAACAGAAAAAAAATGATCAGCAGAATTATAACGTAAAGCAATCAAAAATTGCCATTGGCTCAGGCGGATTAGCCGGGAAAGGTTTTTTAAAAGGTACACAAACGCAGGGAGATTTTGTACCTGAACAACATACCGATTTCATATTTACGTCGGTGGGTGAAAATTTTGGTTTTTGG
>JANYFI010000341.1 GCA_025362765.1 Ferruginibacter sp.
GGTTTAGTTATTTTGGCCCAGTTGATACAATTGAAGATATCAATCAGTATGATATTCCGTTGGATTATTGTATTACACCGGAACAGATTTTTACTTTTTAAAATTTCCATTTTGTTAAAAAGCTTTCGATATTTATTACTCCCGCTTTCTTTTTTGTACAGCGTAATTTTATGGACAAGAAATAAGTTATTCGATAAAAACTACTTAAAATCGTCCTCCTTTAATTTCCCGGTTATTTCTATTGGTAACCTTGCTGTTGGAGGTACGGGTAAAACACCCATGGTAGAATACCTGTTACGATTTTTAAAAAATGATTACGCCGTCGCTACAATAAGCAGGGGCTATAAAAGAAAAACAAAAGGGTATGGACTGGCCAATGACGAAACCACCGCATTGGATATTGGCGATGAGCCAATGCAGTTTCATTTAAAATTTCCGGAGGTAAGCGTAGCTGTAGGCGAGGAAAGACTGGAGGCGATACCGCAGTTGTTGCATGACCGTCCGCAAACCCAGGTGATTATTTTAGACGATGCTTTTCAGCACCGGCAAGTAACCGCAGGACTAAATATTCTGTTGACAGACTACAGTAATTTATACACGCGGGATTTTGTGTTACCTGGCGGAGACCTGAGGGACTTAAAGGCAAGTGCAAAAAGAGCGCAAATTATTATAGTTACAAAATGCGGGCATAATCTAACCGAAGCTGAAAGCCAGCTGATTACCGGGGAATTAAAGCCTGCGGCAAATCAACAAGTATTTTTTACTGAAATACTCTATACCAATCCTTACCATCTTTTTTCAAAAAAAGAAATTGTGTTATTACAAAGTACGGACGTGTCATTGGTTTGTGGCATTGCCAATCCAACTCCATTGAAAGATTTTTTAACCAACCATGTTCATAGCTACGACATGTTGCGCTATCCCGACCACCATATTTTTGACAGTGGGGATCTCGCTGAAATAAAGAAGCAGTTTAATAAGATAACCGCGGCTGATAAAATCATTTTAACAACGGAAAAGGATGGAGTGAGATTGAAGAAATTTGAAAATGAATTAAAAGAATTGCCCGTGTACGTTTTACCCATACAGCATTCTTTTATGTTTAACGGCGCAGAAAAATTTTGTGATACCGTAAGAACTTTTATTGATTCTTTCGTTAAAATCAATCCTTAAGCAAATAACCAGTTTTACACATACAAGTAGCCTTGTATTAATTTAAAAGTTGATGAAATAATTTACCAATCATACTGAAACAACATGTTTTTTCTCGGGTAAAATGGCTGTAAGCTTTGCTGTAGCTACTTTGCAACAGCAATTTTTACTTTCTTATTTTTTATTTTCTCGTCTTTTATCAGCTCTATAACGGCACCCACCTTTAGTTTACGCACGGCTACAAATGAAAAGAAATCCTTTACTTCTATCAGGCCAATATCATCCTTTTTTAATAAACCCTTGTTGGATAAAAACCCGACGATATCGATTTTGTTTACCTTATCCTTTTTGCCTGCAGCAATAAACAATGTTGACCATTTTGGTTTTTCCGGCAATTCAATATTGTCGGGCAGATGTATGATTTCTGTGTGTCCTGTAATGTACTTTGGTAATTTTTCTTCTTCTGATAAAATCAATACAGATTTACCGCCCGCATCCATTCTGGCCGTCCTGCCATTGCGGTGTGTGTACACGTCCTGCGTAGGGGGTAAATGATAATGAATGATGTATTTTATATCTGGAATGTCTAAACCCCGTGAAGCAAGGTCCGTTGTAACCAGCACATTGGAAGTGCCATTTTTAAATTTGCACATGGCGCTTTCCCGTTCCTGTTGTTCCATACCACCATGATAAAATACGTTTACAATACCTTTATCTTTTAACAACTGGCTGGTACGTTCTACCGATTCCCGGTGATTACAAAACACAATCATAGATTTATTGCCAATGGAACAGATCAGGCGAAACAACGTATCGGCTTTGTCTTTATCTGGCGACATCACGGTTCTTACTACCAGTTCGTCCTCAGCAGGTTTTTCAAGCGGGGATAAAAAATTCAATCTTGCAGGCGATTCCATTCCGATAAAATCAGGAATCCTGACAGCTTCCGTCGCGGAGGTTAATATTCTTTTTTTTACCGAAGGCAGCGAGCCTACAATAAAAGACATTTCTTCCAGGAAGCCAAGTTCAAGCGATTTGTCAAATTCATCCAGTACCAGTGTTGTGATATCTTCCAGCGCAAAATTATTGCGGCGGATATGATCCGCTACCCGTCCCGGCGTACCAATAATCAAAGCCGGTGATTGTACCAGGTTGTTTTCCTCCGTTTCTCTTTTGTGCCCGCCATAACAAACGGTAACCTTATATCCTGTAGCCATTTTCCTGAATACTTCATCAATTTGAATAGCCAGTTCACGGGAGGGAACCAATATCAATGACTGCACCTTTTTACTTTGTTTGCTAAGCA
Organism: Ferruginibacter sp.; assembly: GCA_025362765.1. Lineage (GTDB taxonomy): Bacteria > Bacteroidota > Bacteroidia > Chitinophagales > Chitinophagaceae > Ferruginibacter. The sequence goes on from JANYFI010000341.1 coordinate 2,459, forward strand.
ATTGAATAACAGGTAATAAAAAAGCGAGGGTTTTGCCCGATCCGGTAGACGATAGCAACAACACGTTGTTATTTTCGTCGTTGGCTTTTAAAGCCGCCAGCTGCATTGGGTTCAGTTCCTTTATTTGCAGGTTGGCCAATATTTTCTCTACAGGTATATTATTATGTTGCATTCCGGTAAAAGTAATCTTTGTACCAGTAAGCACAAAAAAAGAGAATATACATCCTTATAGATAGAAATACTGTAAAACGTATCGCTGGCAGGAAATTAAAACCCAATGGCAAATTTACAGCCGTTGGTACCAGGCGTAAAAGTAAAAGATCCCGCACTCAGCGGTTTTCCCGCTCCTGTTAACGTGATGGTGTGTTGACCGCTGGTGGAAAAAGTTCCACTCGATAAAAATATGATGCCATTGTTGGTATTTGTACTAAGCGAGTAGGATCCTGGTGTAATTACGGTAACTTTTACTACAACCGAATCTGCCCCATTAAGTGCAGTGCCAACCTTGTATTCGCCACTTACTATCGGTGTGAGGCAACTATCCGGCGATCCATTTAAAGTGAATTGTGCATTCCCTGTTCCCGTGGCTGTAAAATTAATGGGAAAAACACATCCAGAGGCTCCCGGTATAAAGTTAAAATTTCCGGCCGCCGCAGGTGTTCCTGATCCTTTTAGAATAATGGTTTGTGCACCGGATGCTGTAAATTCACCCGAACTACTGAAAATAACGCCGTTAATATTAGCCGTTGCGATAGTATAAGTGCCAACCGAATCAACGGTTATTTTTAACTGAATGGTATTTTTATCATTCAGGGCCGTTCCATTATTATATGTTCCGTTTACAATAACACCCGAACAAGAATTGGTACCCCCTGCAAATTTAAATTGCGCTGTTCCGCCATTGGAACCTGCTGTATTGGAGTTGGAATAAGAGAAATTCAATTCTTTTTGGCATGCGGTAAGTAGCAATATTCCAAAAAGAAACAGTAAAGCCGACAGTAGATTTCTGTTCATTTTTTTTATTTTACAGTAAGCAGGCAGGGGCCTGCATGAAGTTTAATGAACGGGCAAACTGAAACTGCCTTCTGTAATAATTTTTGTAGTGCCGCCGGCCATTCCGGTATCGCTCAATGTTCCACTAAATGTACCCTGAATTCTGGAGGCAGTTTTACTGGTAATAGTAATAGTAAATGGTGTAAAGCTGATGCCGGTAACAGCGCTCCAGGTCATCAGCGCATCGTTAGTATACGCAACGGAATATACTTTGCCCTTGGTAAGTCCGTTTGCATCAAAAACATCTCCGGAAATAATGGAACTTGTTTTTGTAATGGACAATTCTATTGTTTCACCTGATGTGGCAGATATCCCTGCGACAATATCAATTGAGTTCGTTGCTGGAACAGGAGGTTGAGCCGGCGTGGAAGCTTCCATGAAGTATGCGTCATTCCCAAAAATTGTGCTGACGCCGTCTATTTTGCATTTTACAAAATCGGTTGGAAGCGGAGTGGCTGGTACAACTGCTACAGTAAACGAGCAACCGTTATTACCGGGCGAATAGTTAAACGGCCCGGAAGTAATAGGGGTACCACTACCCATTAAACTAATTGTTTGAAGCCCTGTGGTGTTAAAAGTGCCCGAGCCGCTAAAAGTGATACCGTTATTGGGTAAGGTTGAAAGAAACCAGGTGCCGGTTTTGCTTACATTTACTTGTACCCCATTAATTAAATTGGCTGACGTTAATACCACTCCGGCCTGGTATGTACCCGCTACTGTAAAATTACTGCAGCTTCCTGGCGCATCGGGAAAGGTGAAAACGGACGTGCTGCCAGCAGTTCCGGACAAAACGACCACATCAAAGACGCAGCCGGTCGCGCCGGAAATATAACTAAAAGTGCCGGCAACAAGTGGTGTACCTGTTGCCATCAAATTTAAATTTTGAATGCCTGACATGGAGAAAGTACCCGAACCTTTGAAAGTGATGCCATTAATGGTGGCCGTAGAAATAACAAATGTACCAGGTGTAGATACGTTTACTTGTAACGTTACGGCATTGCCAATGGTGGTAACCGCGTTGGCAGAAAACGTACCTTTTATATTAGCACCAATACAATTAGGAGCACCCACATAGGTATAAACTGCAGTGCCTGAATTGGTGCCCGTGGTTAATTTTCCGTATTCTGTGCTATATTCCTTTCCACAGGACGCAAGTAGCAGCATAAGGGCTAAAAGTGGAAAAAACAAAATCAATTTACTTTTCATAGTAATAAGACAATTAAGAAATTGTTACAAATTTAAGCTGCGTTTTTTGTATAAAAAATTAACTATTGCATGCCAATACCGCTTTATTTCATTAATAAATAGCGGTTTACTTTAAAGAATGCAAAAATGGCAAAGTCTTTGTTATATATTTATCGTAATTTAATTTTAAATCCAGTTGCTTGCCGTTTCATTACTATCCATTTTAAATTCAATATTATGCTCGCAACAACATATTCTGTTAGCACTTCCAATTATTCCATGCTTAAAGCTATAAAACGGTTTTTCTTATTTTTGACCTTCCTTATTTTTTTCTGTGTTTTTTTAATGTATTACTTGAAAATATCGAAAGATACAAGCTTATAGATTATGCCAATAAGATAAAAGAATAATGTATTATTTACTCTTTTATTGTGTAAGCTTCTTAATATTTCTCCCTGTTTTATTAATTACGATAGAATAAAACTCTGCTAAATTAATTCAAGGTTGATTAAGTTAAGATTATTCTTGAACCCTAATTCTATCAAGCATTTTTTCCTATAATTAATATTATGTTAAACAGGCGCACAAGCCACGTCCACAGCCCTCTCACGTTTTATTTTTTTCTTCCCCTTGCCACGAGCGAAGATTACGTTTTTAGATTTTAGCGGAGTATATTAGCGGATACTAAACCAACTGTTGTATGGATAACAAGCAACTTGAAATTTTAAAATTTCTTGCAGATCAAAAAGAACCTGTTCACATTGACGATTTTCCTAACTACATAACCTCTATGTATAATCTTGGCGTTGGTAGCGATAGCTTTCTGCATGAATT
>JANYFI010000256.1 GCA_025362765.1 Ferruginibacter sp.
CAAACCGCCCGAGCCTACCTGGGCACCCACATCCACGCGGCTGGTATCCCATATCTGTACCTGTGGCGTACCACGCAGGTAAATACCCGCATCACCATCTTTGGTAATCTTCCAGTCAACCAGCATTTCAAAATCGCCGTATGCTTTTTGAGTACACAGGTTTTCACCATGGCCGGTAAACACCAGCAGACCGTCTTTTACTACCCAGCCCTCCTGCATTATTTTGTCCGCCTTTATTTGTGCCGCCTTCAACGTGTCAGGATTCATTTTCGCTCTCGCAATTGGGTTGTCCACCAGGCCTTTCCAGCCGGTTAAATCTTTACCATTGAACAGGGCTACATACTCCTGGCCTTTGGGCATTTCATCCAAATATTTCTGGATGGCTTTTTTCTGGTAATCCGCATCGCGGCCATTTAAAATACCCATCGTTTTAGTGAGCAGGTTACGGGTGATATCGCCGCTAAAATCTTTATTGGCAGAGGCAATGTCCAGCACTGCCAACGCAGCGGTTTGCTGAACAGCGGCATCATCCAGGTATTTACCTGCGAAGGTGAGGGCCGTAAATGATCTGCAATTACCTGCTTCATCCAAAATATTTTGTTTTTGTTTGGTGGTGGTTGCCAGTTCCATTGCATTCTGCAGCATCAATAATTTTTGATCGGCAGAAAATGGTGCTTTGCCAATGATATCAATGTATCCATTCAAGGCGGTTTCTTTATACGCCGCATTGGTAGAAGCGATTTTATACAATGCTCTTGCAGTAGAGGCTCCCGATGCTTTTGATAAAGCGATTACTGCTGCGGCTTTAGTAGCATCATCGCCGTTGGCAAATGCAGCCTGCAACTCGTTTAACGCTTTGTCGCCGCCAATGGCTGACAATACATTAAAGTAAAGCGGCTTTTTATCGTTGCCTTCTTTTGCTATTTGCTGTAAAATAATTTGTGTGCGTGCAGCGGTATCTTTAACGCCGCTGGTAGCATTGATGATGGCCTGCTGGTAAAATGGCTGATCGTCGGTTTTGGCAGCGCTCAACAAACCAAAAATCTGTGGCAGATCTTTTTGCAATACTACCGCAGGCAATGCTTTTACTGCGGCCTGGTGTACCGAAGCGTCGCTGTTGTTAATTTCCGTAAACACATTGGCTGCGGCGTTGTCGGCCGACCTCGCCTGCAATACATTCAGCAATGCTACTTTAGCTGCGGGTGTGGCGCCTTGCAATGCACCGGCCACGGATGAACTTACCGCATCGCCTTTAATTTGTTGCAGGGCGTTTTTTGCCGCTTCAATGGTAGCAGCATTGCCTTTTGACAGTGTGCTCAAAATGGCCGGCAGACTTTCCTGCTGGCCTACTTTTGCAACGGCTGCAATTGCCGCCAATTGTACGGCTTCGTTGTTGCTTTGCATTAATTTCTTCAATGCAGGCAGCGAGGTTTTGTCTGCTGTTTTACTTACAAACGAAAGCACCTGTACCTGCGCTTCAGGAGAAACAGTGTTGAGCGATTTTACCCATTGTGCATTGGTAGCTGCCGTTTGATAAGGCGCTGCAAACTGTAATGCGGCACCGCGGTATTTAATATCCTTATCCTGCATGGCTGCCTGCAACAATGGCAAGCCTTTGGCGCCATTGATATCAGTTAATAATTTTAAGCCCGCAATGCGTGTTTGCAATTGTTTAGCGCTGGCAGCATCTGCCATTAATTTAGTGGCGTATTGGGTTGCCAGTGGTTTGCTGGTTTTGGCCAACTCCTGCAGGTACAAAATATAGTCGGAGGTTGCGTTGGTATTGTCGTAGGTAAAGCCCGCTTTTTGTGCGGCACTTTGCAACAGTTTTGCGCTGGATGCGTCCCCAATTTTTGCGAGTGCCGCCAGGCTTACTTTGCGTTGTTGTTCATCTGTTGTATTGGCCAGTTTGGTGATGCCAGCAACAGCGGCTTTGCTTTGTGTATAGCCCAGCGCTTCAATCAGCGAGTTTTGATTATCGCCTGCTGAACCGGGCAATGCTTTCAACAATGCTTTTTGTGCCAGCGGTGTTTTTATTTGTGCCAGCGCTCTTGCTGCGGGACCACCCAGATCTTTGTCGCTTAGATATTTTTCAATACAGGCTACGGCATCGTCTTTTCCAAAACGTTGCAACTGGTAAATTAAAAATTGTTTGTTTTTGCTATCGGCCACTTTATTCAGCCCGGTGCAATAAGCAACTACTGCGGCTTTTCGCTCGGTTTCTTTGCCTGCCTGGATTACATACGATGCATACGCACTCAATGCATATTCCAGTGACGTATTGTCGCCGGTACCGGGTGCTGTAAATTCGCTGATCATAGCCATCAATCCATCCTGTTTTAAATTGGTGATGGACTGCATGCTTTTATCGAGCTGCGCTTTATTTTGCGCAGGCATGGTGGCCAGCACGTCGGCAATTTTGGTTGATAACAATCTTATGTCGGTTGTTTGTGCCGTTGCTGAAAAAGCAGCGAACAATAGCAATAAGAAAGTGAGTTTAAAAATTTGCATGTTGGTTGTTGTTTTTAAAATAAAAGAAGCCCCTTTCTCCTTCTCTTTCCCCGAGGGGAAAAGAGCGGTGCTTAATTTCTCTGTTTAAAATTTGTTCTTCCACTTCGGAATTTATTTTTACCCGGCTGTCGGACCTCTATCTCCTTCTCTTTCTCCAAGGGAGAAAGAGCGGTGCTTTATCGCTTTAATCAACATTTGTTCTTCCACATCTTCAGTTACTTTTTATTCAGCAAGACTCAGCGGTGGCAGTACTTCATGTTAATTGTTGTGACAGCTTTATGTTGCGATTCGCTTTGTTGAATATTGATTAATTGTACAAGAGTGCGACGCCACAACTGCCGCCCAAAGCTTCTTAGCCCGGGCAATAATTTTATTACAAATTAAATGGTGAACGCATTGGCGGATCGCTTAACCGGTTGGCTTCTTCATCGTTGATGAAAAGTTGTTTTACGGGATCGAACTGTAGCGAAC
>JANYFI010000271.1 GCA_025362765.1 Ferruginibacter sp.
CCGGGGAAAGTTGGTTCATACCTAATCAGTTTTTAAATTATTCAACATTTTTTTACCACAGACACTGTAATCTTTTTTAAGCGCAGCATCCGTTAAATTCAACCCATACAAAGAACAATAACAACTAAACAACTGGTGATGATAAAAATATTCATCAGCGGTTTCATGAATAAAAAATGAAATTTAATTCAGTTGCTTTTCAACGTCCTTAGCTTTTTCGAACACTATTTTGTCTGCATACTTTTGAAAATAAGTAAAGGCATACCTGGCCATTGGTGCAACATCCAGAAAAAAAACATTGTGCCTGCCGCAATTTTTACTCATTTAAAATGGTTTGAAAAACCAACATAAAAAATAATGTTATACAAGCCATATTAAAAAGTAAATACTTTCCGGGGAAAGTATTTACCAATCATTCAATGAAACACAATAGTTTTCCTGTTATCAATATTCATCAGTAAGAGAAAAAGACGGCTTTCTATACATCCATTGCCCACTGGTAAAATCAGGGAACTCTACCGTTTGGTTACCCAGGTCAATAGACTGTTCGCTTAAAGGAGTAATGGCACTGTAAGCCGCTGCGTCGTATACATCCATTGGTGTGGGCGCACTGCGTTTGATGGCTTCCACAAATCCATGGATCACAAAAAAGTCCATTCCGCCATGTCCTGCACCTTTTGTTTCCTTACTCCATCTTTTCCATAGCGGATGGTCGTATTTATCCAGCCAGCTTTGCGCTGCGTCCCACTTGTCGTTTTCAGCTGATTTTCCTTCCAGGTAAATACTGTTATTAACATCCATCCATAAGCCTTCCGTTCCCTGCACCCTAAAGCCAAGTGAATACGGCCGGGGCAAATTCGTATCATGCTGTAATAAAATAGTTTCGCCATTGGCACAGTTGATAGAAGTCGTAATAACATCGCCTGCTTTAAATTTAACTTTTGCATTGGGGTGATCGTTACCGCCCACCTTTACCACATGATTGTGCAACCCTCTTGCCTTTGATGAAAATGAACAAAGGGATACAAAACGGTTGCCGCGGTTAATGTCTATGTATTGTGCAATCGGCCCAACGCCGTGGGTAGGATATAAATCGCCATTGCGGTGCACGGAATGTTCCGTACGCCAATGCGCTTCAGAAAAAGCTTTTTCTCCAAACTCAACGCCGTGGCCATATGTGCTTGTGCCGTCATTAAATAACACTTCTCTTAAATCGTGCTGGTAACCTCCCTGCAAATGAATTAGCTCACCAAACAATCCCTGCCTTACCATATTCAACACCGCCATTACATCCCTGCGGTAACAAACATTTTCCAGCATCATTACATGTGCCTTATTTTTTTCTGCCGCTTTTACAACATCCCAGTGATCCTGTAAAGTAATACCCAGGATTACTTCGGATGCAACATATTTGATGCCGGCTTCCAGGGCACCGATTATCATTGGTTTATGCCACTCCCAGGGTGTAACAATTACTACGCCATCCAATTTTTCCTGCTGCACGAGTTTTTGCCAGGCATTGATGTCACCCGTATACACCTGCGGCATTTTCTTTCCGCTTTTTGTAATCATTTCTTTTGCCGTTTTTAGTACGCGGTCATCAACGTCGCAAATGGCCACCAGGTCTACATCATCTCTTCTTAACAGCAGGTCAAGATGGCCGGTTCCACGGGCGCCTACACCAATAATTGCCAATCTTACTTTTTGCAAATTCTTGCCTTGTGCAAAAATACCTGATGAAGGAAATAAGGAAAATGACATTCCAGCCATTGCGCTGTTCTTAATAAAATTTTTTCTGTTCATAATTAGGTGTTTGTAATGATAAAGTAAATTCAATATACCTGCTTTTACTGCGCCGTGAGCATGCAAACGATTGTTTAAAATGAATGGCAGGCTCAATGAAACGATCGGCTGCAATGTAAAAATACCTGCTGAAAAGTATGGTATTGTTGCCACTATTTTAAAAGAATAGTTGCTGATTGCACCTGGTTATAAGCAGACGGCTTAATATCCGGACTAAATTTCCAATATATCCCTTCTCAACTTTGCCCCTTCAGTTTGCCTTTTAAATGACGAGCATAAATTTAGCTGCTCAAAATAACTTCACTACAAAAAATATTAATTGTATTTTCAACATATTAGCAAAGTAACCACCGTTATGAAAATAATTATTTGCCTGATTGTATTCACCAGCCTGTTCCAGGTCAATGCCTCCGCACAATCTGCAGATAAAAATAAAGTGATGGATTTTTTTCAAAACCAGCAGTTTGAAGAAGCCATCAATTACCTGAACACAGCCGTGGCGGCGGATACACAAAATATCCAGTTGCTTGGATACCTGGGCTACGCATACTATATGAACGACAATACCAGCCTGGCGGATAAATACTACCGGCAACTGTTACGTCTTGACGCGAATAATGTTGCCGCACTGCAATACCTGGCAATGTTGAATAAAAATGATTTTCCTGATGACGCTTTACAATTTACCCGGCGCCTGATTTACCTGCAACCAGCCAAAGCCCCCCATTACCGCAATATGGGCGAATTGTTTAAACGGGTAAATAAACAGGATTCTGCTTTTGTTTACTTTAACCAGGCTTACCTGCTGGCACCCGGGGATTATAAAAATGGGGTTGGACTGGCAGATATTTTGATTGATGAGAAAAATTTCAGGAGGGCCGACAGTATTATTGAAGCCGGACTGGCACAGGATTCTGTAAACGTATCTTTTTTAAAACTACGCATTGGTTCAGCTTACAAAGCCGACGATTATAAAAGTATACCCTTACCGGGAGAAAGACTTATGCGATTGAACGAAACGCCCCTTACTGCGATAACACAAGTAGTGTTGGCGTATTATAATTTGAAACTGTATACAGACTGTATTCGTGTTTGTGAGTACCTGGCCGCACATGGTTACCTGGTGCAAAATATTTTGTTTTACCAGGCCAAAGCATTGGCAAAACTGAAGCAATTTGACAAAAGCAATGAGTTATTAACCACCTGCATCAATTTAGCTATTTCGAAAGACGCTGAAATGTACTACTATAACAAGGGGCTTAATTATTTGGCAAAAGGAGCGTTTAAAAAAGCCATAGCGCAATACGACACAGCCAATTATCTTTTTAAAAATCCGGTAATGAATTACAATAGCGGGCGTATTTATGAAGTGAATTTAAAAAACCTGCAACAGGCAAAACTGTATTATTTAAAATACCTGGCCGGGGCAAATCCCGTGGAAGAAGACGAAAAAAAGGCCTATGCCTGGCTGAAAGAAAAATGGGGTAAAAAGAAACCCCATTCAGCAAAGAAATAATCTTAGTCCTTTATCAGTTATTTTGAAAAACTCAACGTACAATCAAACTTTGTTTCGCCAATGCCCAGTTCCTGTGCTGCAGCATTGCTGATGCGAATGAGCAGGCCGGTATTTTGTTTAATATCGGGAATTACATCCAGCACTTTTGCATAAATGGTTTTTCCGGTTGCCGAAGCAGTTACTTTAATAATTGTACCAGGTGCTGCCGTGTTGTGCAAACAATAATATTTTCCATCCTGCCATCCGCTGTTGCTTTTAAATACTGCACCACTGCCGTTTTCATTCAGTACAGTTGGTTTTGCCTGTTTATCGAAGTTGGATTTAAAAGTTCCCCCGTTAAAGGTTTTGCCGTCGCCCATTGCTGCCACTGGTTGCGCTATGGGTTCAACTTCTTTCACCACTGGTGGCACATCTTTTTTAGCTGGTTCTTTTACAACAGGGGGTTCGGTTGTTTTAGCTATCGCTACCGGCTGTGCAACACCGGCCAGGTCTGCCGGTTTAGTCTTTGCCATGTTTGCCAGGGAAGACAATGATGATTTTACTTTTAAATAGCCTACAATGAGGTGTGTGCCATTGGCTACCGCGTCGCCCTTAATATTGTTCCAGTGTTTGATGGTTTCGGCAGATACTTTATTATAATTTACACCAATTCTATATAACCCCTCCTTGTCTTTTACAATATGATATACAGGTACCAACGCCTCATCGGCTGGAGCGTTGCCTGACTGTAAAAAATTTTCAGCGGTAAGCGGGATTTTAATCACTTGGTTAAGGCTAAGCCCTTTTTCCAATGCCAGGTTATTAAAGGGAGCAATTTCCTTTGGGCTGATATTGTACATTCTGCCAATGCTGTAATAATTTTCTTTGGCCGTTACTATATGAGTGAGATATACATTTGGAGAAGCTCCTTCAATAACCAATGGAGTATTTTGTGCCAACGACATAAACGGCAGGCAAAATAACAATATAAATAAACGCTTCATCTGATATAAATTTTCGTTGCAAAGATGGGAAAATAAGTTGGTTAACAATACTATTGAACAACTGTTAAATTAGTTTAACAACCGATACAATCCATCATATAAACCATATTTCTTTATTTTTATTTTCTACTTATTTAAAATACGCCAGTTGGCCGGATAATAATTGTTGATGCGGTTTGGCAAAACCTTTACCCAGCCCAATGGTAAATGGTTATACGTTAACAACGCCCATCCTCTTATAACAGTTGGCATTTTTATTTCCTGCTTGCGCAGGTATTGTAACGCCGTTGCCTTATCCGCTTCAATAAAAGAAATATTGTTGTTAAGGATATTGCTCAACGCCAGTTCATGATCAGGAATTAATTCATTGCGGATAATGGCGCCCATTTTTACACCCGCCTTTTTTATGTACAGCGCATGCTGAATGGTGGCAAGCTCATTCTCCAGATGCATTGGCAAAGCAATTACGTCTTCATGTTGTTTAATAAAGAAAAAATTATCCGCGGCTTTCAAAAAAGGTTTTACCACTTCCATCTCCTTTGCAACGAGCCGCGGCGATTTGGTTTTATATTTGTCACTTGTCCATTGAGGCGACTGTTTATCCCCTTTGGTAAATACCGCAATAAAAAAACCTTCTCCTTTTATTTTATCCGGATAAAAACGATAGCCCACTCCATTTCTTTTAGGAGATGATGTCTCCACAATTTGCCATTCCTGTTCTAATTGTATTGGTGTGGAGATCATGCCGTGATCGGCTATCAGCCAGTCAGCGATTGCTTCATCTTCCATTTCAGCATAGGAACAGGTAGAATAGATGAGTGTACCGCCTTCTTTCAGGGCAGGCAATATATCTGCCAAAATCCTTTGCTGGCGCTGGCTACACATTGTTACGTTTTGCAAACTCCATTCTTCAATAGCCGCAGTGTCTTTTCTAAACAACCCACTGCCACTGCAAGGCGCATCCACCACTATCACGTCAAAATAATTTTCCAGCCGTTGAAAATCTGCAGGATCGTTATTGGTGACCATCACATTGGCAGCTCCCCACTTAGTGATATTTTCTGCCAAAATAGTTACCCTTGTCTTTATTACTTCATTGCTTACCAATAAACTTTTATCGCTGATGAGTGATTGTACCAGGGTTGATTTTCCGCCTGGTGCAGCGCACAAGTCAAGTACTTTTATTGGCTGCGATAAATCAATAGTTTGCCGTAAAACCTGTTCCAAAAACATGCTGCTCGCTTCCTGTACGTAATAAGCACCCGCATGAAAAGCAGGATCCAACGTAAAGGAAGGCCGTTGTGAAAGATAGTAGCCATACGCAGTCCAGGGAACATTTTCTTCAATTGATGCATCGGCAAAAGTTACCTGCTCGTTTGACGTGATTTTGGCGGGATTCACCCTTACAGACACTACCTGTTCACCAGATTGATGAACAGCTTCGAATGGGGCTTTATCAAAACCTTTAATTCCTTCAAGTGATAAAAGAAAAGATGCAGGAAGATGTGTAGACAATATTTCAAGTTTAAGATAACCCCAAAATTAACTGAACTGGGTAATAGAAACGCTAACGACGCAGATTAAAAACGGATGACACTGATTTTATTTTTATAGATACGCTGATAACGCCGATGAAAACGGAGGAAGCGGATTTATCTTTTTCATTAAAAATTAACCTTCTCAAATCACGATAAAAAATCAGTATTAAATCCGCCAAAATCAGTGTCATCCGTGTTTCCATCCTTCTTGCGAAGCAAGAACACTTGTTTCTTTATTTTCGACTAATTTTGCGCCAAAGCTATATTGGTACATGAAGGAGAAACTACAGGAATTGGCCCGCACACTGGAAGGTGATTTTTTTACAGACGATACCATGCGGATTTTGTACGCCACCGATGCGTCTGCCTATAGGGAAATGCCGCTGGCAGTGGCTATCCCTAAAACGATAGCCGACATTAAAAAACTAATACAGTTCGCACACAAGAATCAAACTTCTGTAATACCCCGTACAGCGGGTACTTCGCTGGCAGGCCAGGTAGTAGGTAACGGCATCATTGTAGATGTATCGAAAAACTTCACTAAGATTCTTGAATTGAATGTAGCTGAAAATTGGGTAAAAGTACAACCCGGCGTAATCCGCGATGAGCTGAATATGTTTCTACAACCACACGGTTTATTTTTTGGTCCGGAAACCTCTACAGCCAACAGGGCGATGATTGGCGGCATGGTAGGCAATAATTCCTGCGGTTCCAATTCGGTAGTATACCGCAGCACCAGGGAACATTTACTGGAAGTAAAAGCTATTTTGAGCGATGGTACTGACGTAGAATTTAAAACGGTGACCAATGATGTGTTTCATGCCAAATGTGCGTTAAACACTCTGGAAGGAAAAATCTACCAAAATATCCGCAGCATATTAAGTAACTATGATAACCAGCAGGAAATAAGAACACAGTTTCCTAAAAAATCAGTCGAGCGCCGCAACACCGGTTACGCCATTGACTTGCTATTGGATAAATCACCCTTTGTTGCTGGCATGCCAGATTTTAACTTTTGCGAACTCATTGCGGGTTCAGAAGGAACACTGGCTTTTATTACCGAAATAAAATTGAATGTAGTTCCACTGCCGCCAAAAGAAACCGGTTTATTGTGCGTGCATTTCAACAGCATCAATGAAAGCTTACGTGCCAATTTAATTGCGCTGAAATATAAGCCCAGTGCCAGTGAGCTGATTGATCATTATATTTTAGAATGCACCAAAGACAATATTGAACAAAGTAAAAACCGCTTTTTTGTACAGGGTGATCCAGGAGCTATTTTGGTAATAGAATTCGCCAAAGCTTCGAGAGAAGAAATAACTGCCATCTGCAAAAATGTGGAAGCAGACATGCGTGCGGCTGGATTAGGGTATCATTTTCCACTGTTGTTTGGAAACGATACAAAAAAGATATGGAGCTTGCGTAAAGCGGGCCTTGGCTTACTGGGCAATTTACCCGGCGATGAAAAAGCAGTACCGGTAATAGAAGATACGGCCGTGGATGTGCAGGACTTGCCAGCATACATCCGTGAGTTTAATGAAATATTATTGAAGTACGATTTACATGCGGTACATTATGCGCATGCAGGTTCCGGGGAAATACACCTGCGGCCAATCATCAATTTAAAAACAGAAGAAGGCAACCGTCTTTTTAAGGCCATTGCGCAGGAAATTGCCACACTGGTAAAAAAATACAATGGCTCTTTAAGTGGCGAACATGGTGATGGCAGGTTGAGAGGTGAATTTATTGAACAAATGGTAGGACATAAAAATTACCAGTTACTGAAACAAATAAAAAGTACCTGGGATCCGCAACATATTTTTAATCCCAATAAAATTGTAGATACGCCGCCGATGAACACTATGCTGCGCTACACGCCGGGACAGCATACACCCAGCTTCAATACCATCTTTCGCTATCATAACCAGGATGTACTGCAACACGCTGAACAATGCAACGGCAGCGGCGATTGCCGTAAAACGCATTTAAGTGGCGGTAGTATGTGCCCTTCGTTTATGGCTACCCGAAATGAAAAAGATACTACCCGTGCAAGAGCAAATATATTAAGGGAATTTTTAACCAATTCAACTAAGGTAAACCGCTTTAATCATAAAGAAATTTATGAAGTGATGGACCTTTGCCTCAGTTGCAAAGCGTGTAAATCAGAATGCCCCAGTAATGTGGATGTGGCTAAATTAAAAGCGGAGTTTCTGCAGCAGTATTACGATACCAACGGTGTGCCTTTTCGCAGTAAGCTGATTGCCAACTTTACAAAATCCGCCAAATTAGGATCCTTGTTTCCAGGCCTGTATAATTTTTTTGTAACCAACAAGGCAACTGGCACGCTGATAAAAAAATTATCGGGTTTTGCAGTGGAAAGATCCATGCCATTGATGTATAAAAGCACGTTGCAAAGCTGGTATAAAAAACATCCCCGTCCGCCTTTAGGAGATAGGGGCAAAACGGTATATTTATTTTGTGATGAGTTTACCAATTATAATGATACAGCCATTGGCATAAAAGCGATATTACTTTTAGAAAAACTCGGCTACAATGTCATAATACCAACACATCTCGAAAGCGGCAGAACCTGGCTCAGCAAGGGTTTAATAAGAAAGGCCCAAACAATTGTCAACAAAAATATTGCGGTTTTAAAGGATGTCATCAATGAAAACACCCCGTTGATTGGTATAGAACCGAGCGCCATCCTTACTTTCAGGGATGAATACATTGACCTGGCAACTGATGACCAGTTGGAAGCTGCCAAAAAATTAAGTAAAAATGTTTTTATCATAGATGAATTCATTGCTGCTGAAATAAAAAAAGGCAATATCAAAGCGGAGCAATTTACTGCCGACGAAAAACAAATTATACTGCATGGCCATTGCCAGCAAAAAGCATTGTCTTCTGTAGCTTTTTCAATGGATATTTTATCCTTGCCTAAAAATTATTCGGTGCAAACTATTGCCAGCGGCTGTTGCGGCATGGCCGGTTCTTTCGGCTACGAAAAAGAGCACTACGATTTATCCATGCA
>JANYFI010000291.1 GCA_025362765.1 Ferruginibacter sp.
GTGCTTTCATTTTCGTCGGTAGCGCCTACAAATCCCTGCGTGATGATGATATCCGTACTGTTAAAAAGCGGCATGATTTCATTGTGTACTTTTTGTTCAGTAAAATGCCAGTCAATCATACCTTCCCTGAAATTATCATCCGTACGAAAAATATCCCTTACATCTATCCAGGTATTGTTTACGGAGATGCTGTTTAAATAGTTACTTACAATGGCAGTGCTTAATAATTCGCCGCAACAAACAATCTGGTTGTAATAATAATCGTATTGCCATACGGGCCTGTCGTGCAGTAGCCATTCTACTTCCGTAAAAAGATCGTTCAAAATAGCAGGAGCGGCTGAATTTAAAGTGGCCAGCACTTTTAAATGGTCCTCTTTAATGTTGTAAAACAATTGCAGGGCGGTTTCTTTGTCGCCGGCAAAAAAAGCTTCAGCTACTTTTTCAAGGGCGTTGGTGGTTTTGCCCATGGCTGAAATAATGATCAATAATTTTTCTCCTGAAAAAGATTGAATAATGCGAGCAACGTGTTGAATTCTTTCAATACTGTTGATGCTGGCGCCGCCAAATTTAAAAACCTTCATTGGTAATGCTGGTATTGTTGAAAAGTAATAGTATCATAAAATTGAGTTGCAAAAGTCGTACTTCTTATGGTGGAAACAATTTTTTAGCCCTTTAAAAGTTAAAGTAACAGCCAATTTTCGAAGCTAAAATCCAATAATTGGTTTACAACACGGCAAATTGGCTTAATTTGCGAATAATTTTTTATAAAAAGGGATAGCACATGCAACGCACCATTATTTCAGTAAAAAATCTGCAAAAAAGTTACGGAACTTTTGTGGCGGTTAAAGGTATTTCCTTCGACGTTTTTGAAGGGGAGATATTTGGTCTGCTGGGTCCCAATGGTGCAGGTAAATCTACCACGCTGGAAATAATTGAAACCCTGCGGGATAAAACAGGTGGCGAAGTAATTGTTGATGGCCTTAATCTTGATACAGAGCCCGGCAATATTAAGAAGATAATTGGCGTTCAATTGCAAACGTCCGGTTTTTATCCTGGTTTAACATTGCTGGAGTTGATACAGTTGTTTGCGGGCTTATACAACAGGTCGGTAAAGCCAATGGAGTTGTTGCACCTGGTAAACCTGGAAGATAAAGCGAAGAATAAATATAAAGAACTGAGCGGGGGGCAAAAGCAACGTTTCTCTATTGCTACCACATTAATTAATCAACCCAAAATTGTTTTTTTAGATGAACCTACTACAGGGCTTGATCCGCAGGCAAGAAGAAGTTTGTGGGACTTGATAAGAAGCATCCGTTCTCAAGGCACAACAGTTATTATTACTACGCATTACATGGATGAGGCAGAACAGTTATGTGACCGGATTGCTATTTTAGATAAAGGGAAAATTATTGCATTGGCACCGCCTGATAAATTAATTGACGACCTGGTAGCCACCGGTTTTGAAAGGCCAAAGCAGGTAAAAGCAGCCAACCTGGAAGATGTATTTATTCAGCTTACTGGAAGAGAAATAAGAGAAGAATAATTTGCCGAAAGCAGGCCGCCGTGCTTTTGAGCTGAAGCAATCATTGCCCTGCTTACAATGAATACAGGTAACAAAAACCGCCAAAACAAGAATGGATCGTAAACAAATCCGTGTAATTAATCACAATGGAGCAATCAAAATTCAACTATCAATAAACAATTAAAACAACACAATGAAGCAATTTTTTTTAGTGGCATGCGCCTTTACTTTTGCCGGCATGCAGGTAAATGCACAAGCTAAACCAAAATCCAAAGCGTCTAAACCAGCTACGGTATCGGTGAAATCCACAACAAGTTTATTAAAAAGTTCAACCGATTCTTTTAGTTATGCGTTGGGTATGAATGTGGCTAATAATTTAAAACAACAGGGTATCGAACAGATAACGTACGCTGCTATGGAAAGGGCCATGGAAGACGTGTTTAAAAAGAAAACCGGAGCCTTAAATGAACAACAGGCGAACATGTGTATTCAGCAAAAATTGCAAACCAATGCCGCCAAAAAAACTGGTGCCGAAAAAGCAAAAGCGACCGCATTTTTAGAAGCCAACAAAAAAAGAGCGGGTGTAATTACCTTACCCAGTGGATTACAATATGAAGTATTGAAAAAGGGAGATGCAACCTCCCCAATGCCTAAAGCGATAGATACTGTTGTAGCCAATTACGCCGGTACGCTGGTTGACGGCAAAGAATTTGATAACTCTTACAAAAGAGGCGAGCCATTAACTATTCCTTTAGGAAACGTTATAAGAGGCTGGACAGAAATTATGCAACTGATGCACATTGGAGACAAATTTAAAGTGTACATACCAAGTGAATTGGGCTATGGCGAAAGAGGTGCCGGCGCTGATATTCCCGGTGGTGCTGCCTTAATTTTTGACCTGGAACTGCTGGGTATTAAACCTGCGGCAACCCCAACCGTTGCAGCACCTGCGCCTGCCATGCCTGACACAACAAAACCCAACAACTAATATGGAGGATTTAAAGTATCCCATTGGTAAATACCAGCCGCAGCCTTATTCTGCGGAACAGTTAACCCAATGGATTATCGACATAAAATACCTGCCTAATTTACTCGAGAATGCGGTGTTGAACCTGGATGAACATCAACTGGATATGCCTTACCGGCCTGATGGCTGGACGATAAAGCAACTGGTGCATCACGTAGCTGATAGCCACATGAATGCCTACATTCGTTTTAAGCTGGGATTAACAGAAGATAACCCCGTAATAAAGCCATATGAAGAAGCGAAATGGGCGCTGTTAAGCGACAGCAAACTAGTTCCCATCAACGTATCGCTCAC
>JANYFI010000355.1 GCA_025362765.1 Ferruginibacter sp.
CCCAATTACCTGTAATAGAATAAAAAGAACTCCCAACACCAGGGTGGATACTACCAAATTGCGGTATTTTACCATTTCCCTGTTTTTAAATGCCGCATGCGCCTGCCATAGTGTAATACTGCTAACTATAATGGCTACAGTTGAATACCAGAATACACCAGGCAAATCAAATGTAACCCAATTAGCCTGGTTGCGCTTTATAATGTAAGCACTTGTAAAACCCGCAAACATCATTACTATACTTGCAAGCCCTATCCAAAGCGTAAACTTATGTGGATGTATTCTCTTTTTTTGTTCCATTGCCACTGTACTCATCTGCTATATTTTACAAAATCACTTTCCTTATTAAAAAATCATATCGAATTCGCGAATTATACATCTATTTATTCATCGGCTTTATGTTGGCATTTCTTAATTAAATTGTCAGGCAAAAATCAGGCTTTGCCTGCCAGTAACGCCAGTAACACAATCATCAAATAAAAATAAGAACTGAACATCACCTTTCTAGCACTTTGCACATCCATCTTTTTAAACAACAACACACTTACATATACCATCCATAGATTACACATAAACAATACCCCGGTACAAATAAGGCCTCTTAAACCGGTGTCCGTTATTCCCGCAAAATAAGGGAGAAAGCCAAACGGTATCATCATAGCACTGTAGATAATTGTTTGCAGTGCAGTAAACTTGGTAGGCCCCTTATCGCCAGGCAATAATTTAAAACCAGCCGTGGTATAATCCTGGTGAGCCAGCCACGCAATTGCCCAAAAATGAGGGAATTGCCACAAAAACTGTATGCCAAACAATATCCATCCGCCAAAGCTAAAACTACCGGTTGCTGCTACCCAACCAATTAAACAGGGCAACGCTCCAGGCACAGCTCCCACCAAAACAGCTACAGAGTTTATTTTTTTTAATGGTGTATAAACAAATCCATACAACAATAAGCTAAATAAGCCTGTTAACGCACATTGGTAGTTAAACCAGTAGCATAGGATAAAAACGCCCAAAATTCCTGCAATGACTGCAAAGGCAACGGCTTCATTAACCTGCATCCTTCCGCTTGCAACGGGTCGTTTTGCTGTACGTTTCATCATAGCATCCGTACTTTTTTCCAGCACCTGGTTAATAGCATTTGCAGACCCCGTAATCAACATGCCCCCTATAAAAAGTAAAAGAACTGACAATACCGTCGGCCTGGAATAATACAATTCGTTCGGCGCTATCAAAAAACTAACCGCCGTACTAAAAACTACCATAAAACTCAAGGTGAACTTGATTAACTGAAAATAATCTTTCACTTTAGCTGCCAGTGCAAACGACGTTGAATTGGCTATGGTTATATTTTCCTTTGACATATGCCTTACCATTTTTTCCCGGTAAACCGGAAAGGCCGGGCACTATTATTAATTGAACTCTAATATATTTATACGCAACTCTTTATGAACAACTACAACCGCTATCCAATATACATTTTAATGATGACTTTCGTCTGCACCTATAGGTTCTGTTTGCGGAATAAAATCTCTTCCGTCTTTACCATAATCGTATGCACCACGAAAAACTTCAGGAATTTCGCCCGGCCAGTTGCCATGTCCCGCATTGATCGGTGTTGTCCATTCCAGCGTATTTGATTTCCACGGGTTTTGTGTGGTAACTCTTCTTCCCTTGAATATGCTATAAAAAAAGTTAAAAACAAATACCAGTTGCGCAGTAAAAACAACTATGGAAACAAAACTTATAAATTGATTTAGTTCTCCAAACATTTTAAAAGACTCCCAAAGACTAAAATCATAGTAGCGACGTGGCATACCTGCAAGCCCTTCGTAATGCATTGGCCAGAATATCAAATAAGCACCAATCAGCGTAACCCAAAAATGGATATATCCAAGCGTTGGATTTAATTGACGTCCGTACATTTTTGGAAACCAATGATAAACACCCGCAAACATCCCAAAGAAACCAGCTACTCCCATTACAATATGGAAATGCGCAATGATAAAATAAGTATCGTGTAAATGAATATCCAAAGACGAATTACCAAGGAAAATACCGGTAAGTCCACCGGAAATAAACATACTCACAAAACCAATGGCGTACAACATTCCAACAGTAAAGCGAATATTGCCTCTCCATAAAGTAGTGAGCCAGTTAAATACCTTGATGGCGGAAGGCACGGCAATAAGTAATGTAAGTAATACAAAAAACGCCCCAAGGAACGGATTTAATCCGGTTACAAACATATGATGCGCCCAAACCAAAAAGGCGAGTATGGCGATGGCAAACATAGACCCTACCATGGCCATATATCCAAATATAGGCTTACGGGCATTTACAGACATTACTTCCGAAGAAATACCCATAGCAGGTAAAATAATAATGTACACTTCCGGATGACCCAGAAACCAGAATAGATGCTGAAACAAAATTGCACTACCCCCTTCATTAGGCAAAATCTTTCCCGCAACAACAATGTCACTTAAGAAAAAGCTCGTACCAAGGTTTCTGTCGAATAACAATAATATCGCACCTGACAACAATACAGGAAAAGATAATACACCCAGGATTGCAGTAAACAGGATTGCCCAGATAGTTAATGGCATTCTTGTCATGCTCATCCCCTTCGTGCGCAAATTCAAAATGGTGGAAATATAATTCAGACCTCCCAACAATGAGCTGACAATAAATAATGCCATGCTGACAAGCCACAAATCCATACCGATTTTAGACCCACTTGAAGCATCACCCAGCGCACTAAGCGGGGGGTAAACTGTCCATCCGCCTGAAGCAGGGCCTGTTTGTACAAACAGAGAAGAAAACATAATAATAGAAGCCCCAAAGAAGAACCAGTAGCTAAGCATGTTCAACATTGGTGAAGCCATGTCTCTTGCGCCAATTTGCAACGGAATAAGGAAGTTGGCGAAAGTTCCACTCAAACCTGCCGTCAATACAAAGAATACAAGTATGGTTCCATGCATGGTAACCAGCGCATAATAAAACTCAGGTTGTAATTTTCCGCCTTTTGCCCAATGGCCCAGCAAATCTTCCAGAAATGGAAAAGTAGATTCAGGATAGCCAAGTTGCAAACGGAATAATACGGAAAACAACCCTCCTATAATCGCCCAGATCATTCCGGTAATGAGGAACTGTTTGGCAATCATTTTATGATCCTGACTAAAAACGTACTTACTTATAAACGTTTCGTGATGATGATGTTCATGGGCTACATCGTGACCAGTGTGAATGTCTGCTTCATGTAAAACTTCGGTACTACTCATTTCTTAACTATTTTTTAGTTCCCAATTTATTTTTTATCAACCATTGCATCAAGTGACCCTTGTTTAGCGGTACTGTCTGCAACAGGCTTATCCGTTTTAGGTTTTTTGTCAGGAAAGATGGTGTAATACTCAGGTTCCTGAGTTGCTAACCACTTTTTATAATCAGCTTCGCTTTCTACAATAATGACGCCTCTCATAGAAAAATGTCCTTTACCACACATTTGGTCGCAACTGATTTCATACACATAGTTTGGATTATGCGTCCGCTCCTTCATTTCTTCTGTTGTATACAAAGGCGTAAACCACAATGTTGTCGGAATACCTGGAACCGCATCCATTTTTATCCTGAAAGCCGTTAAACCGACATCATGAATTACATCCTGTGCATTAATAACAAATTTAATTGGCCTGTTTACGGGAATATGCATTGTGGTGGACACATGTATGTCATCCCGACTTGCCAAATCATCGAAATTAACACCAAGACCATTAGCGCCTTTTGTTAGTTTATAATCTTTTCTACCTAAAATACCATCAGCTCCCGGGTAGCGAAACTCCCAGCCAAACTGGTGACCTGTTACTTCAACCACTACTGCATCTTTTGGCGCATCACTGGTAATTTTAAACCAATACTTTAAACCAAATACCACCAACACCGTTAAAAATATGGCCGGCACTGTTGTCCATAGTAATTCCAGTTTAGTATTATGTGGGAAATAGTAGGCTACGTGATTGTCTTTTTCCTGGTATTTAAATGCAAACCAAAACAATAATATCTGGGTA
>JANYFI010000359.1 GCA_025362765.1 Ferruginibacter sp.
GGGTATTAATAACGGGGGCGGCAGGCTTTTTAGGGTCGCATTTGTGTGACCGGTTTATAAAAGAAGGGTTCGATGTTATTGGAATGGATAACCTGATCACAGGCGACATTAAAAACATTGAGCATTTGTTTAAACTGAAAGCATTTGAGTTCTATCACCATGATGTTTCTAAGTTTATACATGTTCCGGGAAAGGTGGATTACATCTTGCATTTCGCTTCACCGGCTAGCCCGATTGATTATTTAAAAATTCCTATACAGACTTTAAAAGTTAGTTCACTCGGTACCCATAACTGCCTGGGTCTGGCGTTATCAAAAGGAGCAAGAATGCTGGTAGCAAGTACAAGCGAAGTATATGGAGACCCCTTGGTTCATCCACAAACAGAGGATTATTGGGGTAACGTAAACCCAATAGGTCCCAGAGGTGTATACGATGAAGCCAAGCGTTTCCAGGAAGCGATTACCATGGCCTATCATACTTTTCATCATTTGGAAACAAGGATCGTAAGAATATTCAATACCTATGGACCCAGGATGCGCCTGAATGATGGTCGTGCGTTGCCCGCTTTTATTGGCCAGGCGCTGAGGGGTGAAGATTTAACCGTGTTTGGAGATGGCAGCCAGACAAGGAGCTTTTGTTATGTGGCAGATTTGGTGGAAGGTATTTACCGCCTGCTGATGAGCAACCATGAGCAACCTGTAAACATTGGTAATCCTGATGAAATTTCCCTGAAGGATTTCGCAGAGGAAATTATTAAACTAACCGGCACGGCTCAAAAAATTGTGTACAAACCTTTACCAACAGACGACCCCAAACAACGGCAGCCGGATATTACAAAAGCGAAGGAAATACTGGGCTGGAAACCGACCATTAGCAGGGCGGAAGGATTAAAAATAACCTACGAATATTTTAAATCATTGCCTCCTGAAGAACTGCATAAACTGCCAAAAGAATTTACAAAAACAAAATAACAACCGGCAAATATTTAATACCAAAGGGTATATTTTTTTATGATTAAAAAAATATACCCTTTATTTGTACAAAATCAACCCTCGCAAACAAAATTTAAACCAAACCACTTGATGTGGAACATTGCTTTTGAACAGCAAAATGACCACATCGGTAAAACAAACAGCATGAACTACCAGGACCTGATAGATAAAAATAAAACATTGGCCGTAATAGGGTTAGGGTATGTTGGATTGCCCATCGCATTGGAATTTGCTAAAAAAATAAAAGTAATTGGTTTTGATATCAATGCACAACGGGTGCAAATGATGCGCAATAATATAGATCCAAGCAAAGAATTGGAAGCAACTGCATTTGAAGGATGTGATATTGAATTTACCAACGACCTTGAAGTATTAAAGCAAGCTTCTTTCTATATAGTAGCCGTTCCTACTCCGGTAGATGAACACAATATACCAGACCTTGTGCCTGTGACCAGGGCTAGTGAAACGATTGGTAAAGTAATATCAAAGGGTGACTATGTAGTTTTTGAAAGTACCGTTTATCCGGGATGCACAGAGGAAGACTGTTTGCCTATCATAGAAAAATTAAGTGGCCTTAAAAATATTGTTGATTTTAAAACCGGCTATTCGCCCGAAAGAATAAATCCGGGAGATAAGGAACATACACTGGCAAAAATCATTAAAGTAGTAAGTGGTTGCGATGCGGAAAGTCTTGAAACTATTGCAAAAGTGTATGAATTGGTAGTAACTGCCGGCGTGCACAAAGCCTCCTGCATAAAGGTAGCAGAGGCTGCAAAAATTATTGAGAATACGCAGCGTGATTTGAATATCGCACTTATGAACGAACTGTCTATCATTTTCGACAGGATGAATATCAATACATTTGAAGTATTGGAGGCTGCCGGAACCAAATGGAATTTTTTGAAATTTCAGCCGGGCCTGGTAGGCGGACACTGCATTGGAGTGGATCCTTATTATCTTACTTATAAATCAAAAGAACTCGGTTACGACAGCCAGGTGATTTTAGCAGGCCGTTTTATAAACGACGGCATGTCTGGCTATATCGCAAAAAAAGTATTGCAGCATATCATTCAACAAAGCGGTAATATAAAAAATGCGAAAGTTCTGGTAATGGGTGCCACGTTTAAAGAAAACGTGAGTGATATCCGCAACAGTAAAGTGGCGGATGTGGTAAGAGAATTAAAGTCTTATTCTTTAAATGTTCACGTAACCGATCCTCATGCATCGGGTGAGGAACTAATGCATGAATATGGATTTGGATTAACAGGTGACATTGCCAGTGATTACGATGCGGTAATCGTTGCGGTGCCACACAACGCATACAGAAAACTAGACGACCAGTATTTTGCCGGTATCACAAAGCCCGGGGCAATGATAGCCGATCTGAAAGGTATTTATAGAACAAAGATTACAAACAGGGTTTACTGGAGTTTGTAAAAAAAGCGTAAAGGATAAAGCAGAAAACAAAAGGCATAAAGCAAAAGGCAGAAAGCAAAAAGCAAAAAGCAAAAAGCATAAGGCAAAAAGCATAAGGCAGAAGTTATAAAATAAGATATCTTTAAGTAGAAGGCGGCAGGCTTCCGGCCTTTAGCGTTAATCTTTCTTAAAAAATACAAAATGGAAAATAATTTTCACGCAAAAGACTTAGCGAGCATAGATTTTTTAGTAACCGGGGGTGCTGGTTTTATCGGCAGTCATATTTCTGAATATTTATTAAAGAATGGTGCCCGTAAAGTAAGGGTGTTGGATAATATGGCAAACGGGTTTGATACCAACCTTGCGGTGCTTCGCCAATACCCTGCGTTCGAATTTATGGAAGGCGATATCCGGAATGAAAATACCTGTCAGCAGGCCTGCCAGGGCATTCAGTATGTTAGCCACCAGGCAGCGGTAGGATCTGTACCCCGATCCATTAAAGAGCCCGTTTATTTTAATGAAGTAAATGTTGGCGGTTTTGTAAATATGCTGAAAGCAGCCGTAGACAATAAGATTGAACAATTTGTATATGCATCATCATCTTCCGTATATGGAGATGAACCAACCTTGCCTAAAGTTGAAAATAGGGTAGGTAATTGTTTGTCGCCCTATGCGGCTACAAAAAAAACGAATGAGTTGTATGCACAGATTTTTGCGGACGTGTATCAACTAAAAATAATGGGCTTCAGGTACTTTAATATTTTTGGTCCACGCCAGGATCCTGATGGTGCTTATGCGGCGGTAATTCCTTTGTTTGTAAAAGGCATTATGAAACAACAGCCGGTTTTTATCAATGGAGATGGCGAACAGACAAGGGATTTTACTTTTGTTGATAATGCAGTACAAGTGAATATCAAGGGCATGTTAACCGATAATGCTGCTGCGTTTAACAAGGTGTACAATGTAGCAGTAGGCGAAAATTTTTCCGTAAATTATTTATTTAGTGCCTGCAGGGAATATTTAGGCAGTAATTTTGAGGCCACTTACCGGGAACCAAGGGCAGGCGATATCCGTAATTCGCTGGCGGATATTTCACGGGCGAAAAACTTACTGGGGTACGAACCGACAAAAAATTTTGAAGATGGATTGAAAGACACCATCAATTTTTTTAAACAACTATATTCTTAAACGATTAATTATTTATGCCGTTTACCGCAACCGACTTTCCTGGATTATTAATTTACGAACCAAGGGTGTTCAATGATGATCGCGGCTATTTTTTTGAAAGCTACAACCACAACACTTTTTCTGATGGGACCGCGACAATGACGTTTGTGCAGGATAACCAGGCCAGGTCTACTTATGGTGTAATCCGTGGATTGCATTTTCAGTTAAATCCAAATGCGCAGACCAAACTAATCCGCTCTTTAAGCGGAACTATTTTAGATGTAGTGGTTGATCTGCGAGCAGGTTCTCCTACGTTTGGCAAATATTTCAGCATAGAATTATCAGCGGAAAATAAGAAGCAGTTGCTGGTACCACGCGGATTTGCACACGGATATTCTGTACTAACCGAAACCGCCGAAGTACTGTATAAATGCGATGGTTTTTATCACAAAGAAAGTGAAGGCGGTTTGATGTACAATGATCCAACATTGAACATTGATTGGAAGGTACCGGCCGGTAAAGAAATGGTAGCCGCCAAAGACCTGGTGCTTCCAAATATAGAAAACTGTACAACCAATTTCACTATTTAATTTTTACCGTGGCAGAAAAAAAGACAATTCTAGTAACTGGTGCCAACGGGCAATTGGGTAACGAAATGCAGGTAATCAGTACGTCATTTCCAGCATTTAATTTTTTGTTTGTAACAAAGGATGAACTTGCTATTGATAACCAGGAGGCGGTTACAAATTATTTTAATAATCACGCGATTGATTATTGTGTTAATTGCGCCGCCTATACGGCAGTAGATAAAGCAGAAACGGAAACTGAAAAAGCCATGGCTGTAAATGCAACTGCAGTGGGCAACCTGGCTGCAGTCTGCAAAGCCCACAATGCACTGTTCATACATGTTTCAACAGACTATGTTTTTGATGGTACAGCAACCATCCCATATACAGAAGATTTTCCTGTAGCGCCCGTGAATATGTATGGCGCAACCAAATTAAAAGGCGAAGAGCTGGCACAACAAAATAATGTGGGCAGCATTATCATCCGTACTTCCTGGGTGTACAGCAGCTTTGGAAATAATTTTGTAAAAACCATGTTGCGCCTGATGAGGGAAAAAGAAAGTCTAAATGTTGTAAGTGACCAGGTGGGATGTCCGACCTACGCAGCCGATCTCGCAGTCGCAATTATGCAAATTATCGTTTCAGAAAAAGCAATATCAACACCAGGTATTTATAATTATTCCAACACCGGTGTTATCAGTTGGTATCAGTTTGCAGATACCATTAAAGAATTGTCTGGCAGCAAATGCCTCGTTAATCCCATTCCATCCTCCAGTTATCCAACGCCTGCAAAAAGGCCTGCCTATTCTGTTATGAATACCACGAAAATTCAGCAGGCTTTCGATATTAATATTCCGGCGTGGAAAGACAGTTTGATTAAGTGCCTGCAATTATTAGGCTAAGCGTTTTCATATATCTGTAATAATAAACCGCTATCAAAAATACTAATAAGGTAAAAATCCATTTGATAATTTCTTGATATCTTCTTGTTGCTGGTGATATTTTAGTAATGCTTCAGCTAACGTAGTTTCTACCTCGTCGAGGCTATTAAAAATTATGTTGTGAAAATATTTTCTTCTAATTTCTCTCCATAGCAGTTCAACAGGATTGTGTTCGGGAGAATATGGGTTTAGATGTAGCAGTTTTATATTTTCTGCTATCTTTAATGTTTGGCTGATATGCCATCCTGCTTTATCAAGAATGAGTATAATTCTGTAATTACTGTATTGAACTGAAAGTTGTTGCAAAAAAACATTCATTGCATCAGTATTACAAAATGGACTTATCACAGAAAAACAATCACCCGTTTGTGGTGATAAAGCCGAATATGCATAAATGTATTCTCTGATCATTTGTTTGGCTACTGAAGGGATCATAGTAGACTTTACCCAACAAGCCATTTCTCTGCTAATTCTTCCAAACCTGGCTTCGTCTTCAAAAAAAACTACAACAGGTAAATTAAATAACGCATCAGAAAAGCTTATTGCAGTGGACTCCAGCTTTTCGGGAAGTTTTTTTTAAAATCTTCCTGTTCTTTCAAACTTCTTTTTGGGTGATGCGGTCTGGGCATTTTCTTCTTCCAGCCATTTCGATGTAACAAATCCCACAAATAATCGTCAGAAACAACTTTACCTACTTTTTGCTCTATCACATTTCTTATGTCATTAGCCGTCTTTATTAAGCCTTTTGAAGCAAGATTTTCAAGGGAAAGGAAAAGTACGGCCTCGTCTTCTACGCTGAGCAAAGCTCTCCTTCGTCCACCTTTATGTTTGTATATCAGTGCGGAACTGCCATGATGATTGTAACCTTCTACTATTTTGTAAATACTGTGAACTGATAAATTTACCAGTGGAGCAATAAGTTCTGCTGAGTGCATATTACCAACCTGGATTAAATAAATAATTTGCCAACGGCTGTGGCTGGTACTGTTTCTACTCTCCAACATTCTTTTTTGAACTGCTAAATTTGTAAAATGAGCAGCAACATGTAAGGAACGCATATCTAAGATTTTATAAATCTAAGATAAGATAAATATTTATATTAGTATAATTGATAGCGGTTTATTATAAGTCGGAGGAAGCTACTTAAACCACCTGGTAACATAAGTTTTATAGTACTTCTGCGCCAACCAGGCTATACGGCGTTGTGTGGATTTTTTTTTAGTAGAAATACCGGCAGATAACAACCCAATGTGCGACCCCTGCTCCGTTAACGGCGGATGAGCCCAAAACATTTTTATTACCGTTCTCTCAATAAGCGTATTGTGCCACCAGTCAATTACCTGCCTGCATTTATTTGTTTCAAGATCGGCCAGTATACTTTTAGCCGCCTGCAAATCGATTAGGTAAGCACCTGCGCAACG
>JANYFI010000375.1 GCA_025362765.1 Ferruginibacter sp.
ATCTTAAAATTGAAAAAAGCACCATCAGCATGGAAATGACGGCAGCTATCAATAAACCAGTTGCAGAAACAAAAGCGTAAATAAATTTTATTGAATACTTTTAACCGGTTGTTTGACAACCGGTTTTTTAATGCAATTTATTCCGGTAGACCAACAATCAGCCTATTACGTTTTAAAATCAACCGGGCAGGTAAAGTTGTTAGCTTAACAAGTAAAAGTGGAAGGCCTCCTCTTTAATAAACTATATTGAATTATCTATAAAAAAATTATCCCTTGACGCTACGAATTGGTATAACAGGTGGCATTGGCAGCGGTAAGAGTACGGCGGCCAGGATTTTTGAAATACTGGGCATACCGGTCTTTTATGCTGATGAAGCAGCTAAAAAACTGATGAATGAAAATGTAACTCTTAAAGAAAAAGTCAGGGGGGCGTTTGGGCAGGATAGTTATATCAACGGAGAATTGAACCGGCCTTATATTTCAGGCATTGTATTTAACAATCCTGCAAAACTTTATTTATTAAACAGTATCGTACATCCCGCCACCATTGCCGATGCGGAACAATGGATGCAACGGCAAACAAGCCCGTATGCTATAAAGGAAGCAGCACTTATATTTGAAAGTGGGGCTGAAAAATTCCTGGATAAGGTGATTGGCGTGTACGCATCCGAAGCGCTGCGGATGCAACGTGTGGTGCAACGGGATGGCATTGCCGAAACTGAAGTAAGTGCCCGCATGAATAAACAAATGGACGAAGATAAAAAAATGAAGTTATGCGATTATATTATTTTCAACGATGAACAGGAATTACTGATACCTCAGGTGCTTCGACTGCACGAAATTTTGTTGGAAGAAGCAGCCAAAAAGTTGACAGTTGAAAGTTGAAAGCCTATGGCTGTGGGTTGCCCGTAAGTTCCACATAAAAGCAAAGGCACAATGCATTGGATTTTCCCTTTGCTTTGTGCCTTTTGCTTTAGGCGTTACGCCAGTAGCATTTTTTAACTTACAAATTATTTTAACTTAGCCAATGCGTCAATAATTCTAACCCATGCCCTTTCAATATTTGTCATGCTGTTGGCAAAGGAGAAACGTACACATTTTGGTTCGCCGAACGCCTCTCCCATTACGGATGACACATTGGCGGTGTTCAGCAAGTACATAGAAAAATCTGCTGAATTGGTAATTACATTCACGCCGTCTGATTTGCCATAATAGGAAGACACATCAGGGAAAATGTAAAAAGCACCTTCGGGTTCACTGCATTTAATACCAGGTACATCTTTAATTATTTCCATTACTTTGGCCCTTCTGCGGGTAAATTCTTCCGTCATTTCCATCGACGGCCTCAGGTCAGAAGTTAATGCCACTACAGCTGCCTTTTGTGTAATAGAACAGGTAGCACTGGTAAACTGTCCCTGTAATTTTTCACAGGCTTTTGCTACTTCTACGTTGGCAGCAATATATCCAAGCCGCCAGCCCGTCATAGCAAAACCTTTGCTCAATCCATTGATTAAAATAATCCTTTCTTTCAGGTCGCTGAATTGCGCAATGCTTTCGTGCTTACCCACAAAGTTGATGTATTCATAAATTTCATCGGCAATGATATACACATTTGGGTATTTTCTCAACACAATTGCCAAACCTTCCAGCTCAGCTTTGCTGTACACCGCTCCAGATGGATTGCAGGGAGAAGAAAACATAAAGAGGGTTGTCTTATCTGTAATCGCCGCTTCCAGTTGTTCTGGTGTAACTTTAAAGCCGCTTTCCAGGCTCGTACTTACCTGTACCACCACTCCCCTGGCTATTTTAACCAGTTCTGAATAAGTAACCCAGTAAGGAGTAGGTATTACCACTTCATCGCCATCATCTACTACCGCTAAAATAGCATTGGCGAGACTTTGTTTGGCACCCGTAGAAGTAACAATGTTTTCAGGTTTATATTCCAGGTTATTGTCTCTTTTTAGTTTGGTGCACACAGCTTCCCTTAAATCAGCAAAACCTGCAACTGGTGTATAATGGCTCCAGTTATCATTAATAGCTTTTATAGCCGCATCCTT
>JANYFI010000484.1 GCA_025362765.1 Ferruginibacter sp.
TAGGGATGCTTTTAATTACCGCAACAGTCATAAACTTGTAGGGGCAGCGTCAGTATATTTTCCTGGATTGTTTGCCAATCATAGCCTGGTAATAAACGGAGCTTTTCAAAAAAGAGACTCATTGCCAGATTTGTTTAGCAATAATTTTCCTTATTCACGCGGGTATGATGCACGGAGCCAGCCTAAAATGTATAAAGTAGGAGTAAATTATCACTTGCCGTTATTGTATCCTGATTGGGGCTTTGGTAACATGGTATTTTTTCAACGCGTAAGAATGAATGCTTTTTATGATTATACTAGCCTAAGTGTGAAACGCAATGATAATACAACCACTTATTTAAAAAACAGAAGCACCGGTGTAGAATTATATGTTGATACAAAATTGTGGAACGCATTGCCGGCCACGTTCGAACTTCGCTTCTCTCATCTTTTAGATCCCAATTACAGAAACCAGCAGCGGCAAAACCGTTGGGAAATTGTTATCCCTATAAGTTTGATACCAAATTAATGTAAGCAAACGTCATTATTTACCGGAGTGCTAAATCGAAATAACTTTGGGTAAAGGGAGTACACAACCAAAGACGGATGTGGCTTTTTCAACCACATCCGTAGCGAAGATCGCTAAGAACCTTACCTGTGCCAATATCCTTTACGCCACTGCCAGCCATTATTATAATGATCCCAGCGACCTGCTTCCCAGCGGCTGCCACCCCTTGGTGCGGCCCAGTAACCCCGCTGGTGGATGTACCGTCCGCTACGCCAGATCCAGTCTCCATCAATCCAGACATAGCCAGGGCCAGGGGCAAATGGCCGTTGATAATTAGGGGCCACAGGTCTTTCCGTAACCATAACCCTCGAGCCACTACAGGAGGCCAGCGCAAGCGAACCAATCAGCGCTATTGCAATTAAAGATCTATTCATCATAACTGTAAATTTTATAAAAAAATAATGGTTTGTGTATTAATTAAAATCTTCGCCGGTCTTTGGCACCTCCGTTCCCACTGTGTTTGGGAGGTTGCTGGTTATTTTGCAGTACAGGTCTTTGCCGCCCTTCAGTATAATTTGCAACAGCAGTACTGTCGATTCTTTGATGCTGTCTTCTGCCGTTTAACAATCTACTCAAAACAATAAACCGTAAGCAAAGTTCTGACTCTTTTCATGGCCAATTGTTTAATTGACTGCAGCAAATTAAATACAGGCCTACGACTAAAAAGATAGAGCAGGGTTTGTTAATGCTTTGATAATAAAACAACTATCACTGAGAACGTTGGCAATAGACGATGTTCAAATGCTGCTATCAGTAACATTAAATAAATATCCACAGTCGTTAATATTTGTGTGGACAATTTTTAATGAAAAATATCCGGTAAATAAATATTTTTAAAGGGCTAAAGCCTGCAAGTATGAAATATCAATCTGGTCAAATGGTTACAGTATTGGATACTGAATATAAAATAGCGGGTAATGCAGTAATCTGCAACTACCAGGAAATTTCCAATAAATATGAAGTTGATTTTACTTATCCGGGTAACAGTAAGGCAGATAAAATTTCCGTTCCTGAAGAACGCCTTATTTTGCCGCGTGATTCCAGGATGGTCAATTAGATATTCATCTTTCTTTTATCCGCTTTCTCTCTTCTCTTTAATTTCTTGTATGTTTTAAAACGAAGTTGAACAAAATTATACTCATTTTGTAGCGAATATTTCGCATAAAAAACAGTGCCATCTCAGGTACTCCGTCAATGTTCGGTTTTGAATTTATTTAATTAGCTGGACATGCATTACAATCCTCAATAGTAAAAAGTAGCTAAAGCGCAAGAAGTTTGTTGTTTCCGCTTCAGTCAGAGCAGTACAGTATCCATTTTTCGGGAATATAAACCAAGCTTTATACAAGGTGACTTAACTGAGGTAATTCGGCATGGTTATTTTATAAAAGGATTTAAATAAACAAACATTTAAAATCTTTTTTATGGCAACAAAAACTATGACCAATACCACAAATGGTGGTGCGACTGCAGGTAATTCAATGAAGCAATCCGGAACAAAAAAAACAGCATCTTCCAAAGAAGATACTATGAATGAGCACTCCAGGCTTAAGGAGTTTTTTCACGATGAAATAAAAGATATTTATTGGGCAGAAAAGCAGTTGGTGAAGACTTTACCCAAAATGCACAAGGCCGCTAGTTCAACAGAATTAAAGC
>JANYFI010000508.1 GCA_025362765.1 Ferruginibacter sp.
TTCAACCTGTTCAAAAAATTTACATCCACCGAATGCGTATTGCGGTACATCATTACTATAATCGCAAGCCCCACACTTACTTCAGCCGCCGCCACCACCATTATAAAGAAAACAAAAATCTGTGCATCACTGCCGGCCGTAGGCAATGCAGATACATGGGTGACCAATTTGGAAAACGCCACCAGCAATAAGTTTGCGGCATTCAACATCAGTTCTATACACATAAAAATAATGATGGCATTTCTACGTATCAGGACGCCCACCACCCCAATACAAAATAAGGCTAAGGCTAAAGTAATGTAATAATTGATCGGCATATTTTATTTATAAGTTTATTCAACTGCACTGTTTACCTTCAACAGGCTATTGAACCAACCATGAAAAATACTTTTATTTTAAGCTTCCTTTTTTGAAATCACCACCGCACCAATCATGGCACTTAAGAATAACACACTGCTTATTTCAAAGGGAAACACATAATCTGTAAATAATACCTTTCCCAGGTTTTCAATCAATCCGCCGGCACCACTATTAACCAGCATCCGGTGATTGCCCTGTGTGGTTTGTTTTAAGGCGGAAACCAATACCAGCATCAAGCTGGCGCCGGCTATCGTACCGCCGTAAAGAATGTATTTATTTTTTTGCGGCGGCGCCGACTCCGCATTTAAATTCATCAGCATTACCACAAATAAAAACAACACCATAATAGCCCCGGCATACACAATAACATTTACAATGGCTAAAAACTGCGCATTCAATAAAATATAGTGGCCGGAGATAGCAAAAAATGTGATGATTAAATACAGGATACTATGTACCGGGTTTTTACTGGCCACCACCATTATGGCGCCCCCTAATGCAACAGCACTTAAAAACAAAAATAAAATTTGAATAACGTTCATTCTTTATAATTGACCTTTTTTACAAACAACTATTTAACGGCAACCCTGCCACCTTTTGCTTTTGCATAAGCTTCGGGTTCGGTAACCGGATTAGGAATCAGCAAATCATCTTTACTGTAAATAAACCCCTTGCGCTGAAAATTGGCAGGAGCAAAAGTTTCACTTAAGTAGATGGCATCCTTCGGACAAGCTTCCTCGCACAAGCCACAAAATATACAGCGAAGCATATTGATCTCATATTTTGCCGCATATTTTTCTTCGCGGTATAAATTTTCTTCGCCTGCTTTTCTTTCTGCCGCTTCCATCGTTATGGCTTCTGCCGGACAAGCCACCGCACACAAACCACAGGCAGTGCAATTCTCCCGCCCCTGTTCATCCCTGTTTAAAATATGCAGGCCCCTGAATACCGGGCTAAACGGCCTTGTCTGTTCGGGATACCTGATGGTGGGTGCTTTTTTAAACATGTGTCCGAATGTAATGGACATGCCTTTAAAAATGGCAGGCAGGTAAGCTCTTTCCAACAACGACATTGGCCTGCGATCTACCGGTTTTGCTCTGCTTGTTAGTGCTTGCATATATTTTTAAATTTGTGGCAACCCAAAAGTTGCGCAAATATATTTTGAATGTTTAGTAATGCGGTTATTTTGTTGTAAAATATAAAATGACCGCACCGGTTACCAGCATGTTAATGAGTGCCAGCGGTAATAATTTTTTCCATCCCAGGTTCATTAACTGGTCGTACCTGAAGCGGGGAATGGTCCACCTTACCCACATAAAGAAATACACAAAGAAAAATGATTTCCCCAAAAACATGATGATGTGCCACACAGCCATCCAGTTTTGTCCATACGTTTCAACGGCATGAGCGTCATTTAAAAAGGGAATATCGTACCCGCCAAAAAACAAACTCACCATCACCGCGCTGCTCACGAACATATTGATGTATTCTGCAAAAAGGTAAAAACCAAGTTTCATGGAAGAATATTCGGTGTGGTAGCCACCAATCAGTTCATTCTCTGCTTCGGCCAAATCAAATGGCGTTCTGTTACACTCTGCAAAAACACAAATGATAAATATCACAAATCCCAGCGGTTGCTTTATTACGTTCCAAATGCCATCCATCTGGCCGACCACCATTGCTTTTAGACTCAATGTGCCCGTTACCATCAACAAGGCTATCAGCGCTATACCCATTGCCAGTTCATAACTGATGATTTGCGAAGCTGCCCTCAACCCTCCCATTAAAGAAAACTTATTGTTACTTGCCCAGGCGCCAATCATAATGCCATATACGCCCATACTTACTACGCCAAAAACATATAAAATACCGATATTAATATCAGCGATCTGCAAATGAATTTCCCGGCCAAATAAAGTAATCGTATCACCCCAGGGAATTACTGCGCTGGTCATCATCGCCGTTAACATCGCCAGGCTGGGTCCCAGAATAAATAAAAATTTAGAGGAAAAATTAGGAATGATTTCTTCCTTGAAAAATAATTTCAATCCATCTGCCAATGGCTGAAAAAGACCAAACGGTCCGGCACGGTTAGGACCAATTCTATCCTGCATCACTGCAGCCACTTTACGTTCTGCGTAAGTTGCGTACATGGCAATTACCAATGATGACATTACCACTACAATAATCAATACCAGTTTTTCAATAATTAAACCCAAATCGATGGTTAATAACATAATCTATTATATAAATATTTTTTAGCCAGCCTTTGCAATTCTACTGTAAATCGTTGTGTCACTCCCTTTTACTGCATACCGTTGAGCAACTCCTTCTATCCGCTACCTATTTACCACTCTGGCCAATTTCAAAATCATTTGAATGTGCTGGTCCATTTATTTCACTTAAATGAACAGTTGGTTTGTTGACCTCACTTTCTGTATGAATATTCATCAGCAATTTTGGGCTTCTACCTCCCATCACTTCCTTGATAGTTTCTTTTGGCATTACCAACCCTTCATATTTTCCCTGCGAAATTACAGAATGACGGCTAATCTTTGTTACCCCTTCAATCACCCAGTCGCTTGTTTTCTTTTTATCAAAACGGCAGGCATTACAAATCCAGCCGGGTTTACCATCGTAGCTTTGTACTTCTCCCCATTCGTCTTTTCTTGCGGTTACTCTAAATACTTCATCTCCCCTTAACCACAAAGTAGTTTTTCCGCAGCAATCAGGATTTTCACAATTTCGATGCGCATCTACCGGTTTGGTAAACCACACCCTGTTTTTAAACCTGAATGTTTTATCGGTTAAAGCGCCTACCGGGCAAACATCAATCATGTTGCCACTAAAATCATTGTCAATGGCTTTGGAAATATAAGTGGATATTTCAGCATGTTCGCCCCTGTCTAAAATGCCATGCACACGTTTATCCGTCAATTGGTCTGCCACGTAAGTGCAACGGTAGCAAAGAATACAACGAGTCATATGCAACTGAATGTAAGGCCCAATATCTTCCTTCTCAAATGTGCGTCTCTTAAATTCATAGCGGGTACCCTCCTTGCCGTGTTCATATCCAAGGTCCTGCAAATGGCATTCACCAGCCTGGTCGCAAATAGGGCAATCCAGCGGATGATTTAATAATAAAAATTCTACTACGCCAGCTCTAGCATCTTTTACTTTATCGCTGGTAATATTTTTTACAATCATGCCGTCCATTACCGTAGTACGGCAACTGGCCACCAGCTTAGGCATGGGCCGCGGATCTGCAGTTGACCCAGCAGCTACCTCCACCAAACAGGTACGGCATTTTCCACCACTGCCTTGCAACTTGCTGTAGTAGCACATGGCAGGTGGAGTAACATCGCCACCGATAGTACGGGCAGCATTTAATATAGTAGTACCCGGAGTTACTTCGATGGTAATGTTATCGATAGTAACTTTAAAATTTGCGGGTGGTGCAGGTTTT
>JANYFI010000511.1 GCA_025362765.1 Ferruginibacter sp.
GCTTTAATGCCTGTTGGCATGGAACGCAGGGTTGAAGTAATTATTTAATGGTCTGCTGCCTGATGATTTTTTGGCAGCCACTCAACAACCAACCCTAAGACCCTTTAACCGAAAATGTGATTGACACGGACATGTTTTTTCAACCCCACCTTTTCAGTTAACGGTTGCTGAATAAGCAGCATGAAGAGTGAACAAAAAAGTGACATTCCTGGTAGGATGAAAAGTGTTCATTTAAATTAAAGTCTATAAATTTTGTAGACTAATAATCTGTACTTATTTTTGTTGTATTATTTTTAACCTGCTAAACCCCGCGAATGAGAAATGCTTATCAAAATAGTCAGCGAAATTTTAAAGTAAAATTGCTGAGCTTATTATCCTTGTTGTTGCCAATATTGCTCCAGGCACAGTCAATTGTTAACGTATCAGGCAAAGTTTCTAATGAAGCGGGCGAACCATTGCCTGGCATTACAGTCTCCATTAAGAATAGCGGAGCAGGAGCTGCCAGCAATACTATCACCAATCAATCAGGAAATTTCAGTTTTCAGCAACTTGCTGCTGATGCCAGTTATAACTTTGTTTTTACAGGTGTTGGATTTGAAACACAGATGCTGAATGATTACCGGCTGAATACAACGGCATCACTTGTGCTGTCAATAAAATTAAAAGAAAACGCAACCTCACTTGGGCAGGTAGTGGTTGTAGGGTACGGAACGCAACGCCGCAAAGAAGTTACGGGTGCGGTATCCTCCATAAGGGCGGCTGAATTGAAAGACCAGCCGGTAACAAGCTTTGAACAGGCCATCGCTGGTAAGTTGCCCGGTGTGCAAGTACTGCAGAACACAGGTGCGCCCGGTGGTAGTATGAGCATCCGCATCCGCGGACTAAATTCAATCTCTGCCGGTACAGACCCTTTGTACGTTATAGACGGCTTTCCGGTTTCTAATGACTTGAAAAGTCTGCAGGGTAGTACCGATGTAGTTAATATCATCGGGCAGGCGTCGTTTCAAAAATCGCCCGATCCATTGAGTACTTTAAATACAGATGATATAGCCTCCATTGAAGTATTAAAAGATGCTTCCGCAGCGGCCATTTATGGTTCGCGTGCATCAAACGGGGTAGTGCTTATCACCACAAAAAAAGGAAAACAAAATGGAGAACCTGTTTTTGGATACAGTGCGTTTGTGGGTATTCAGCAAATAGCTAAAAAAATAAATTTACTGGACGCTTATCAATATTCTAAACTGGTATTGGACGCAAAAAATACGGCCTACCTTAATGCAGTTCCGGGTGCCGATATCAATGATAACAATACCATCAGGGGGAACGCCACCTACCAGATTCCGCCGGAAATTTTGCCCTACCTGGCGGGGACGCAGGGTATTACCAATACCGACTGGCAGGATGCAGTGTTAAGAAACGCGGCTGTTCAAAATCATACATTATCCGCTGCGGGTGGCAATGATAAGTTTCAATATTATATTTCAGGTAATTATTTTAACCAGGATGGGATTGTAATTAATTCCGGTTATAAAAGATATAGCGTGCGTGCCAACTTAACGGCAAAGCTTACAGATAAATTAAAAATTGGATTGAACTTTAATCCAACGGCAGATCATTATGACCTGGTGAATAGTGAAGGGCCCTGGACTTTTGATGGCATCTTAAGTAATGCGTTAAAAGCAGCGCCTGTTTTTCCGGTGTACAACACGGATGGATCATTTGCAACCAACAGGCAAAATACCTGGGCGTATGGTTTTTCAGGCGGAGAGAACCCGGTAGCACTGGCTTCGCAAATAAAAGACAAACTCGATCATGTACGTAACCTTGGTAATGTATATGGTGAGTATGAAATCATCAAAAATTTAACCTTTAAAACATTTTTTGCAACTGATATCAATTATTTTGACCGGGAATATTACCGGCCTTCTACATTGGGTTCTTACAAACCGGTTCAACAGGGTGCGCCTACTATTCCTAAAGGTTCATCGCAAACAGCCAGTTCATATAACTGGCTTTGGGAAAATACATTGAATTATAAATTTGATGTTACTACCAATCATCATTTTAATTTACTGGCTGGGTATACTTCTCAAAAAAATACCACGAAAGCTACGGAAGTTGATGGAACCGGTTTTCCCAACGATGCTGTGCAAACACTCAGTGCAGCAACCATTACAAGCGGTACTTCAACAGAATCCCAATGGTCGCTGCTTTCTGGTTTTGCAAGAATGAATTATAATTATGCTGATAAATATTTTGTGTCTGCCAGTATCAGGGGCGATGGTTCCTCCCGTTTTGGCGCCAATAATAAGTGGGGTTATTTTCCATCAGTTTCAGCCGGCTGGCTGGTAAGCAGCGAAAAGTTTTTTCACGTAGATGTCATTTCAGAATTAAAACTGAGGACGAGTTATGGGCAAACCGGTAATTTTCAAATACCCAATTACGCTTCTTACGATCTATTAAGATCGAACAATTATATTATGGGTGCAGGTAATGGCACACTTGCCAGTGGAGTGGGCATTTCACAACCGGCAAATGCTGATCTTACATGGGAAAAGACAGGACAGTTTAATGCAGGTATTGATCTCGGTCTTTTTCAAAACAGAATTTATCTTACTGCAGATTACTATAAAGCGGTTACGTCAAACTTATTGCTGAATGTACCGGTGCCATTGAGTACTGGTTTTACTACTGCGTTGAAAAATGTTGGTAAAGTGGAGAATTCGGGTGTTGAATTTGGATTGATAACTCGTAACCTCACCGGTGCTTTTTCCTGGACAACCAATTTTAATATTTCTGCCAACCGCAATAAAGTGTTGGCGCTTGGCAATGGTAATTCTATAATTTCTGACGGTGGTAACGGAACCATTTCTCAAATATATATTACGAAAGTTGGCCAGCCAATCGGTAGCTATTACGGATATGTGAATGGAGGTATTTTTAAAGACCAGGCTGATATAACAGCCAATCCGCATTATGCTACTGCAAAACCCGGCGATAGAAAATTTCTGGATGTTAGCGGACCAAACGGTACTCCGGATGGTATAATTAATGCCAGTGACCGTACAGCTATTGGCAGTTAT
>JANYFI010000532.1 GCA_025362765.1 Ferruginibacter sp.
ACCGGCATATCGTTCGCAGGCGGCCGTATTTTCAATTTTTACTTCAATGGGCAAACCCTGGTGATCGGGTTTAAAATTATTTTTAAAAGGAGATTTTACATGCGTGTCTTTCTTGCTATGATGCGATAGCCAGGCGCATACATCTTTTGCCACACCCAGGTGACTCATGGCATCCATTCTGTTCGGGGTTAATCCAATTTCAAAAATAATATCGGTGTAAGTACCAAAATAAATAGCCGCCGGAATGCCGGTCTTTGTACCCGCTGGTAAAATCAAAATGCCTGCGTGGTTATCACTCAATCCAATTTCATCTTCAGCGCAAATCATTCCAAAGCTTTCTACTCCGCGAATTTTGGCTTTTTTCATTGTCATTGGCTCGCCGGTAAAAGGATAAATTGTAGCGCCTACAGTGGCAACTATCACTTTTAAACCTGCTGCCACATTCGGTGCCCCACATACAATTTGCAAAGGTTCGCCACTGCCAATATCTACTTTAGTCAGACTTAGTTTATCCGCATCCGGGTGTTTGCTGCATTCGGTCACTTCTCCTGTAACCAATCCTTCCAGGCTTCCTTTTAATTCCTCGTATTTTTCCATGCTTTCCACTTCCAGCCCGATAGAGGTAAGGATTTTGCTTAATTTTTCCGGTTCTATTTTTTCAGGCAAGTATTCACTCAGCCAGTTGTAACTAATGGTCATTGATGATTGATTAATTATTCAGAAGCGCAAAGATAGCCATTGGCAGGCAACGATAAAACAGGCGCTCACTAATCAACTAAACCCTATAGTAAAAAAAACTACAGATTGACGTTCAAAAAAACAAGTTAAAAAATATTCATTGCCGGTGAAGAAAAATAAAAATATAGGAGATGGCATGTTAATAAATTGTTACGCAATGCGGCGCAGGTTGATTTTAGGCTGTTAATAAAACTGTGCATAAGCCGTGAATAAGCTATTTTTGTATGTGGATTGGCTGTGGAAAATCAATATAAAAAGTTGATACCATCATTATGTGGATAACGGTAAAAAAAATGCCTTTATCTTAGCCGCCCTGTTATAATTTCTGTGTACGAAACAGAGTCTATGAGAGGATGTATCTGTTGTTAGTAGGTTAATAAAATCCGGCGGCAATACTATGAATTCGATACAATGAAGTACCCAAATAACCTTACCTATAACGAATAATTCGATTTTAAAAATGGAGCTCACTAACCTGAATAAAGATAGAAAGGCCAGAAGGAAGCCATCGCTTGACCTGGGAAACATGGTTTTTGGAAAAGTACCCCCGCAATCAAAAGACCTGGAAGAAGCGGTGCTAGGTGCCATCATGCTGGAAAAAAGTGCATTTGATACAGTAATTGAAATTTTAAAAGCAGAATGTTTTTATGTAGAAGCCAATCAACGGATTTTTAAAGCCATGATTTCGCTGGCACAAAAAAGTATGCCGATTGATTTGCTGACCGTAGTGGAAGAACTGAAATTTAAAGAAGAACTTGACCTGGTAGGCGGACCTTATTATGTGTCAAAACTCACCAATTCAGTCGTTTCTTCCGCCAATATTGAAGCGCATTCCAGGATTGTATTACAAAAATTTATTCAAAGGGGACTGATACGCATTAGCGGAGAAATTATCGGCGATGCCTATGAAGACAGTACCGATGTATTTGATTTGCTGGATGACGCAGAAAGTAAACTGTTTGAAATTACCAATAGTCATCTTCGTAAAAATTTTGACGACATCAATACGGTGTTGGTAAAAACCATTCAGCGCATTGAAGACATGCGTAACCGGGATGAAGATCTTACCGGGGTGCCAAGTGGTTTTCCGTCACTGGATAAATTAACCTACGGCTGGCAACCCACCGATCTGATTGTATTAGCGGCAAGGCCATCCGTTGGTAAAACCGCTTTTGCCCTCAACCTTTGCCGCACAGCTGCATTGCATCCTACCAAACCGACTACCGTTGCGTTTTTTAGTTTGGAAATGAGCGCAGGCCAGTTGGTACAACGCATTTTAAGCGCCGAAAGTGAAATATGGCTGGAGAAGATTAACCGTGGAAAACTGGAAGAACATGAAATGAAACAGTTGTATAAAAAAGGAATTGAGCGCCTGAGCAATGCACCCATTTTTATTGATGATACCGCGGCACTCAATATTTTTGAATTAAGGGCGAAGTGCAGGCGGTTAAAAAACAAAAATAATCTGGGGTTGATTATTATAGATTACCTGCAGTTGATGAGCGGTGGCGGCAACAACAAAAATGGCAACCGTGAACAGGAAATCAGCAGCATTTCAAGGGATTTGAAAGGATTGGCAAAAGAATTACAGGTGCCGATTATTGCCCTGAGCCAGTTAAGCCGTGAAGTGGAAAAAAGAAAAGAGGGTGCTAAAATTCCGCAGTTAAGTGATTTGCGTGAATCGGGTGCCATTGAGCAGGATGCTGACATGGTAATGTTTTTATACCGGCCTGAATATTATGACATCACCGCCAACGAACATGGCGAAAGCAATAAGGGCGAAACTTATGTAAAAATCGCCAAACACAGAAACGGTAGTCTGGATACGGTGAAACTTCGGGCTATGTTACATATACAGAAATTTGTGGAAGATGTGGATGGAGGTGATAATTTTGGCGGCATACCCGGCGGGAATTTTAAACCGGTTAAATCAGACGATGATGGCGGCGGAGCTAAATTATATATTCAGAAAGGAAGTAAAATGAATGACGGCGCATTTGATGATGATGCACCGTTTTAACGGATAATTTTTTAATGGATAATTATTCAGCACACCAATGGTTACAGATGAGGATTTTTGATTTAAATTTACAGAAATAGCAAAATATGCCATCCACGGTTATATCAATAAAAGAAAAACTGCATCAAACAATCGACAGTATTGATGACGATAAAATATTGGAAGCCTTTTATATTATTTTGGGGAGCTATAGGAATGTGGCGGAAGAGTATGTTTTATCTGATAAAGACTTGATAGAATTAAAAAAAAGAGAAACTGACCATATTGCAGGAAGAACAAAAAGCTACAGCACAGATGAAATAAAAAAAATAATCACCGAAAAATATGGTTATTGAATTTATTGTAGCAGAAGGAATAATAGTAGATATTTTTGAAATTATTGATTGGTACAATTCGAAGCGGCCCGGCCTTGGAGAGAGATTTTATAACGAATTACTAAATGAATTTGAAAGCATAAAAAGAAGTGCGTTAAAGTATGCTTATTATTCGAAAGACTTTCGAAGAGCTGTTTTAAAGCATTTTCCTTATCTCCTCATTTTTACAGCTACTGAAAAAGCCATTGTAATATATTTAGTCATTTACGGAGGAAGAAACCCTGAGTTAATCAATAAAAAAATTAATTAAGTGCCCCTTCCATTTTTTTATAGCGATCAAATTAAAACAGGTTCAACCCAATTTGTTTTGGGCGAAGAAACAGCCAAACATGCTATCCAGGTATTGCGGATGAAACAGGGAGAACAGTTGCAGTTAACCGATGGCAAAGGCGGTTTATTTACAACGGAGATCCTTGACGATAATAAAAAAAAATGTGTTGTAAAAGTATTGGCTGAATCTCTTCATCCGGCTCCAGTAAAAAAAAATACCATCGCAATTTCATTGGTAAAAAACAGCACCCGTTTTGAATGGTTTCTCGAAAAAGCAACAGAGATCGGCATCACTGAAATTATACCCATGTTGTGCGCCCGTACGGAAAAACAACATTTCAGGCACGACCGTATGAAAAATATCCTGGTCAGCGCCATGCTGCAATCGCAGCAAACCTGGTTAGCAAATTTGCATGAGCCAACTCCCTTTGCCGAAGTTTTCGGTACAACCGCCCAACAAAAATTGATAGCGCATTGTGAAGAAGATTTAAAGCGACAACTTGTAAATGTGATTTCAGGGTGTGCTTCAAAAAGTATTATACTGATTGGCCCGGAAGGTGATTTTACAAGGAAGGAAATTGATATAGCCTTACAACATAATTATATACCGGTAGCATTGGGGAATACCCGTCTAAGGACTGAAACAGCCGGCGTTGTTGCCGCCGCATTGCTTTGTAATCTTTAGCTTGCCTGGTCTGATTCGGGTTTTTGGTCTTTTAATACCGGTTCATTCAATATTACCACGCGGCGTTTCTTTTGCCTCTTCATCATTGAAATATTTAGTATCTCCACCAAAAAAGAAAAAGCCATCCCAAAATAAATATAGTTTTTCAAGTGTAATTCCTCTGCTTTTTCTGCATTCCATCCTTCTATCACCAATGATAAACCTATCATTACCAAAAAAGATAACGCCAGCATTTTAATGGAAGGATGTTTATGGATAAAAGAAGAAATTTTCGGGCTAAATAAAAACATGATGAACATTGCTATTACTACAGCGGCAATCATTATCTGCACATACTTTGCAGTACCACCGGCGGTGATGATGCTGTCGAAAGAAAACACCATATCAATCAGCATTATTTGTGCAATAGCTTTGCCCATGGTGAGCGGAGGTTTGTTTAAGTTTATATCACTTTCATCTTCTCCTTCCAGTTTATGGTGAATCTCCATTACTGTTTTGTAAATTAAAAAAATACCTCCTGCCAGCATTACCAGGCTGGCCAAATCAAATCCCTTATCAAAAATAGTGAAGACGGGTTTGCCTTTTTGTGTCAGTAACCAACCAAGCGCCATCAGCAATAAGCTGCGGGTGATGATGCCTGTTATCATCCAGGTTCTTCTCGCCGCTTTTTCCTTTGCCTGTGGTAATCGGTTGATGATAATACTTACGAAGATTACATTGTCGATGCCCAGAACGATTTCTAAAATAACCAGTATAAAAAAACTAATGATACTTTCTGATGTAAATAATTCTGCCATAATTAATGTTGATATGCTGTTACAGTGCTTTACAAATATTGCGTACAATTACAGGCCCTTCATAAATAAATCCCGACCAAACCTGCACCAGGGAAGCACCTCTGTTTAATTTTTCTTTTGCATCGGCACCTGTAAAAATGCCGCCGCTTGCAATGATGGGGATTTGCCCGTTTGTTTTTTGGTGAAGATAAGCCACCAATGCTGTGCTGCGTTCTCTTAAGGGAAGTCCGCTTAATCCCCCTGCTCCGATACTGTCCAATAAATTTTTTGCCGTGGCAAGATTAGTGCGATCAATCGTGGTGTTGGCAGCAACCAGTCCATCCAGTTTTATTTCCAGCGCCAGTGTTACTACGTCGTCCACCTGGTCGGTGGTTAAATCTGGCGCTATTTTTAATAAGATTGGTTTTGGATTTTTTTTTGTTGCA
Source organism: Ferruginibacter sp. (assembly GCA_025362765.1). Taxonomy (GTDB): domain Bacteria; phylum Bacteroidota; class Bacteroidia; order Chitinophagales; family Chitinophagaceae; genus Ferruginibacter. The sequence continues at coordinate 5,310 of JANYFI010000532.1, forward strand.
TTTATCCTTTGTAGGTTTTGTAAAATTTTTGCAAGTGCTTCTTTTTCCTGTAATTCTCTTAACCCCGGGGTATTAGGGCTGCTTACATTTACCACAAAATAATCAACCCAGTCGTGTAAGGCAGTAAAGCAAATTTCGTAATCTTTCCAGGCAGCTTCGTTGGGAGTAATTTTATTTTTACCAATGTTTCCGCCAATTATTAGTTGATAGTTGGCAGTTGATTGTGGCGTGTTTGACTGGCGGCTGCCCACTGTCAATTGCCAATTCTTTAGTCTTTGTACAATTGCTTCCACGCCATCATTATTAAAGCCCATCCTGTTGATCAATGCTTTATCTTTCGGCAACCTGAATAGTCTTGGTTTGTCATTACCGGCCTGTGGCAACGGAGTTACTGTGCCGATTTCTACAAAACCAAAACCCAACGCTTCCAGCTCATTCAGGTAAAGCGCATTTTTATCAAAACCAGCCCCCAACCCAACCGGATTTTTGAAAGAAAGTTTGCCTAATTTGAACTGGCCAGCTTCAAAAGGAACGGGTGTAAACTTTTTGGCAATTAATCGTTTTAAAAAACCAATCTTACAAATCAGGCGAAGCGCATTCATTGAAAAATAATGAACCTTTTCCGGATCAAACAGAAATAAAAAAGAACGCAATACTTTGTACATAAGCCGCAAAAGTAGCGCAGGGTTTTCAATTTTTCGCTTTCATGCAGAAATTATAACTTTGGTATATAAAGTTGCATAAACAACTAATTTAACAGGTTAATAAAATTAAACGACATGCAGGAAGCATATATAATTGCAGGATACAGAACGGCCATTACCAAGAGCAAAAAAGGCGGCTTCAGGTTTACCAGGCCAGATGACCTGGCCATTGAGGTGATAAAAGGATTACTGGCAACTGTGCCGCAGTTGGATGTAAAAAGAGTAGACGACGTAATTGTGGGCAATGCTGTACCCGAGGCGGAGCAAGGCTTACAGGTGGGCAGAATGATTTCTGCAAAAGCAGTAGGCATTCATGCACCGGGTATTACTATTAACCGGTATTGCGCCAGCGGGCTCGAAAGCATTGCGATGGCCACTGCAAAAATAAGGACTGGGATGGCGGAGTGTATTATTGCCGGTGGTGTAGAAAGTATGAGCATGGTACCCACAGCCGGTTGGAAAACTTCCCCTTCTTTTGCCATTGCATCAGAAGAGCCTGATTTTTATTTAAGCATGGGTTTAACGGCAGAAGCCGTAGGCAAAGAATACAACGTTAGCCGCGAAGACCAGGATATTTTTAGTTATAACAGTCATGTAAAAGCCGGCATTGCTATCAAAAGTGGTTTTTTTAAATCAGGTATTTTACCCATTACCGTGGGGGAAGTTTACCTGGATGCCAAGGGTAAAAAACAGCAACGCAGTTTTGTGATAGATACAGATGAAGGCGTTAGGGCAGACACTACACCAGCAGGGCTCGCCAAATTAAAACCCGCTTTCGCCGCAAGCGGCTGTGTTACAGCGGGCAATTCTTCCCAAACCAGTGATGGCGCTGCTTTTGTGATTGTAATGAGCGAAAGAATGATTAACGAACTGGGTTTAAAACCCATCGCCCGTTTGGTAAACTGTGCCAGCGCAGGGGTGCATCCACGCATCATGGGTATTGGCCCGGTAGAGGCTGTTCCAAAAGTGTTGAAGCAGGCAGGCATGACATTGGGTGATATGGATTTAATTGAATTGAATGAGGCATTTGCTTCGCAGTCACTGGCTGTTATTCGCCAGTTGCAATTAAATCCCGATAAAGTAAATATTAACGGGGGTGCTATTGCCTTGGGCCACCCGCTGGGTTGCACAGGTTGTAAGCTCACAATTCAACTGGTTAATGATATGAAAAGACTCAATAAAAAATATGGCCTCGTTACCGCCTGTGTAGGCGGAGGCCAGGGCATTGCGGGTATCATCGAAAATATTGAGTAGCTAATTTTATAACCAATTCTGAAACCTGCTAAAGACTAAATTTTTATTCTTGTTGCAGGCTTTAATTAAATAGCCCTTTTAATTAAAAAGTAAAACAGGCGTCGTGGATTTTTTTCGCCATTAAACAATTAATTCGTTTTTTTTATTTTTTTTGGCCGGCCAGGAAGCAATGTGCTACTGTATTGGCGTCGCACTTTTCATCTTTTTATTTACTATTCAGCTTCAGCTTCCGCAATTGAAAGTCACTCATTATTTTCCTACTCTCTGCCAGTGGAAGGAGTAGGCAAAATAAAGTATAAATCTGTTGCAGGAAAATAACAGGCAGATAATAATTGGGGAATTGATTTTTTACCGAAACCCAACGATAGCAGGTATCTTACCATCTTCATTTTCAAAAACTACCCATGAGTTTACCAAAAAGGTTCATCCTTATCTTTTTTAGCTTCCCTTTATCTACCTGCGCTTTTTCACAAAATTTTGATATCGACCTGGTGAAAAAGATCAATGGCAGCGAGAGCAATTTCAAAAACAATTATTTTAAAGTTACTTCACAAAGCGTGTTCGTTTTTAATATTACGGCTCCTGCGGGTGTATTTGCAGCAGGGTTGATCAGTCACGATAAAAAAATGCAGCAAGATGCTATTTACATGGCCGGTGGTTTTTTGGCTTCGGCTATCATTACACAAGGGTTAAAGATTATTATAAAAAGAGACCGCCCATTTGTAACTTATAGTTTCATTGTAAAACGCGATGCCGGCGGTGGTTACTCAATGCCATCTGGCCATACTACCGCTGCTTTTTGTACTGCTACTTCTTTAAGTTTACTGTTTCCAAAATGGTATGTAATTGCTCCTTGTTATTTGTATGCGGCCTCTGTTGGGTATGCCAGGATGTACCAGGGTGTTCATTATCCTACGGATGTATTGGCTGGCGCCGTGGTTGGCGTCGGCAGCGCATGGCTGGCGTACAAAGCCGAAAAATGGATCAATAAAAAGCAGGCTACTCACAGAGCAAGTGCAACGGTTTCATTGTGATAAAAAAGAATTTATCATAATAATTGATGGGCGTTTTGACCAACTGTACCTTTTAATGCCAGCAACACTCACATCCTACAGACTGTAGCATACAGCAGCGCACCATTCACCCGTAAAAAAAATA
>JANYFI010000535.1 GCA_025362765.1 Ferruginibacter sp.
GTTTTGTAATCGCCGCTGGCTACCCACACTTCACCATTATATTCTACCCTTATTTGTGCCGAACCAATTATGTGGCCAGCAGGATGCAGGGATACCTTTACGCCATTTATAAATACCCGTTCATTCCAGTCTACACTTTCATACACATTATCTCCCAGCCGTAGTTGTAATAATGGTTTGGTAAGATGATGGCACAAATAATATTTGTTTCCTGAGTGGGCATGATCGCTGTGGGCATGCGTAATAATGGCTTTATCCACCGGCTTCCAGGGATCAATGTAAAAATCGCCCCGCCTGCAGTAAAGTCCTTTATCGGAGAATTCGATTAACGGCATTTTTTAATTAAAAATTAGGAATTAAAAATTTTTTCGGATTGTTGTTTATGCTTTTTATCCAGGCCAAATGAAAATTGACCGGCAGAATTTGTACATCAAAATATTGATTAATGTTTATTGTTGCGGCATCTTTCACTGCAATACTTTACCTCATCCCAATTTTTCTGCCACTTTTTTCGCCATTTAAATGGGAGCTTGCACACCACGCAAATTTTGGGAGGAAGTTGTAATTTTTTATGGGCCATAACTTTTACAAAATCAATACGCGGCTATTACAAACCCGGCGAATTTATGTTTGATTACAGTATACCAAAAATGTAAAAAGCCTGTTAATACAGGCTTCTATCAATTAAATATGTTGTTGAAATTACCAGGCTTTGGAGATAGTCCCATTCATAATACGCACAAAATACAAATGCTTGTTTTCATAATAATCTGTAATGGCAGCATCTTTTTTTAAGAACACGGGTCTAAAGTTATAGTCGGTAATAACTTTCTCTGATTTGTCGTTCAGGTGGGGAATTACCTGGCCGGGATATTTGGTAAGTAATTTGGTAAAAAGCCAGGTACATTCAAAACCCTTAAAAACCATGTCGGTGGCCCTGGCCTTATATTGTTTTAAATAAGCATTGCCCAGCATTTTGCTAAAATCATCCCATTTGGTGTTAAAATAAGGAGTTGTAAAAAATATGGGAAAATCTGCCAGCGCATCCTTATTCATCAGGGTTCTGAAACTGTCCCAATTCGGCATGCCCAATAAAGTTATAGGGTACGATTCGTGCAAGGCGTAACAGGCCATCGTTAGTTTGGTGGCAAAAGTTTCATCCAGCGAACCACCAATGATTACCGTTTGCCTGTTGCTATCCAGCCGGTTTTTTAATAGGCCGGGCGAAACAACACTGTCAAAATTTAACGTCTGTATATCCAGCAGCGGTTTACCATCGGGTGCATTGATCATCCTAAAATAGGATGCCACTTTATCTTCCTGGGAACCTTTCTGGCGACAGAGGAATATCCTGTCGGTTCCGTGGCTTTGCACCAGGTAACTAAAAATAGCTTCGCAATGAGCTTTTAAAGTGGAGTTAACAATCACCAGCTCGGGGTTAGCAGTGATACCGCCGTCATTGGGATAGGTAGCAGAAATAAAAGGAATAGTTTTGGTGTGGGCAAAGTCCGCCAGTTGTTTAAATTCAATATCTTTTACCGAACCAATTAATATATCGAGGTTGTCTAATTTCTTATCTGCAATTAGCTGCGGAATTGATTTCGAGTACGACTTTGTATCGTAAATATATGCTTCTACGTGCTCTGTTGCCAGGGTCATAGAGTCCAGTGCAATCTGTGCTCCATGTACAAATTCAAGGCCTGGCGTCATAAATTTTGGAATGGCATCTGTAAAACGGATAGCGCCGGTGTTTGTAAAAATAGTATCTAAATAGAGCGGCGCAAAAATGCCGATACGATAAGTTTTTGTAGCAGGGGCTGTTTCATTTTGTGCCGTTGCAGGTGCAATAAAACAACTGAAAATCGTGCACAGCAACAGCATTGTCCGAATAATACATCCTGATTTTTTAACCTTGTTTTTTCTCATAATGGTATATCTGATTTCTTCCGGCTGTTACCTTTTTTGTGATTAGCATGCGTAAATAAAGGCTGATTTAAATAGTATTTTTTTATTCACTGATGTTTTTCAATTTCAACCATCTGTAATTTAACGATCTACTGCTTATTCTAATCTTCTTGCTATTTCGAATTGAAATAAATTAAACAGCAGACATCAAAAAATCATACATTTAAAAAAATTATTCCCACTCAATAGTAGCAGGCGGCTTACTGCTGATATCATATACAACGCGGTTAATGCCCTTTACATTGTTGATAATTTCATTC
>JANYFI010000548.1 GCA_025362765.1 Ferruginibacter sp.
GTATCTTTCTTATCTTCTGAGCAGGTTACTATTTTAAAGTTTTTTGCATGCAGGTTGGTGCGGATGTAAAACCTGTCATTCGCATGGTCCACATCATACAGCACTTCCTTCATGCGGGGCTGAAAAACAGTAAATGCCTCATTGGGTTTTGACGCATCAATCCATTTTATTTCCGATGAAAGGGTTGCCTGTGAAGTTATTAAAATGTATTTATCCGATTTTGTTTTACCAACGCCTATATAGTTACTAGGGTCCTTTTCTTCATACACTAGTTTATCAGTAATCGCATCGGTTCCGAGAACATGTTTTTTTATCTTTTCTGATAAAAGGGTTACCGGGTTTTTTGCGGTATAAAAAAAAGTTTGGTTATCATTTGCCCATATCGGATCGCCTTCTGTGTCTTTTATCGCATCTTTATAAGTCTCGCCTGTTTGTAGGTTTTTTATGTAAATGGTATATTCTCTTCTCGACAACATGTCTATTCCATAAGCCATTAAGTTATTGTCCATGCTAATGGCAAAGCCCCTTGCTGAAAAATAATTATGTCCTTCCGCCATCGCATTTACATCCAGCAATACTTCCTCCGTTGCGTCAAGACTGTCTTTTTTTCTGCAATACAAAAAATAATCCTTGCCTTCCACCTGGCGGGTATAATAAAAATAACCATGTTTAAATGATGGTACGGATTCGTCTTTTTCTTTTACCCTCGCCTTCATTTCTATGTATAATTTTTCCTGCAACTGTTTCGTGCCCGACATCATGGTATCATAGTATTTATTTTCTGCTACCAGGTAGTCAACCACTTTTGTACTGTCCGCACCTTTCTTAAAATAATCATTCAGCCAATAATAATTATCGGTTCTTGTGTCGCCGTGGGCGGTTAAAGATGTTGGTTTTATTGGGCATACCGGCGCTGCTATGTCCACCGGCCAGTTGTAAGAAGTTTGTTTCACTGTAGATTTATTATTACATGATAAAGACACGAATGCTATTGCGGTAAAGGCAACGATCTTTTTATTTGTGGGTGCATATTTTGAGTTGGTTTTGGAATCAACAAAAAGTAATAGCTAACATTTCCAAAGCTTTAAGCAGCGGCAATGTTTAGTTTCGAATGGTCAATTCCTTCTTGCCAACACAACCGGCAACTTAAATTGCTTTGTCCTTCCCTTTAAATTAAAGATCTCCACAAAAACAATATAAATACCTGTTGACAGTGATTGATGGTTTTGTCCAAGTCCATCCCAAATAAAATTACCTTTTGTACCACAAAGTGCATTTCGCTGTAGGTAACGCACTTTTCTACCTGCTGCATCAAAGATAGTGATGTTCGCCACATAGCCTGGTTCAGGAAATTTATAGTCAACCGTTGCAAAATCATCCTGGCCATCGTTATCCGGCGATACAATTTCGGGAGATACTTTTATTTCCCCGCTTACTGTTTCATTTATCCTGTATTGGGAGTTTTTATATGCGGGCGTTCCGTAACCCACGCTGGTAGAGGCTGAATGCCAATTATGGGATGATTGTGTGGGTGCATTGTAATCAATCCTTTCAAGCGATACACCTTCTGTATTTGCCAATAAATTAAAATGCCATTTCTCACTATATGCTAACTGGTCTGTTATATTTCCCTGTGCATTTAAAATTATCACATTGCCTTTGTCGTCATTAAAAGAGGGCAGATCAACGGTAATAAAAGCATCGGGATGTTGGGTAATGTAAGTTGATTTTATCCAGCCAATATCCTTGCTAAACAAAATAAAATCTCCTGGAAAAAGCAGGTAATTTTCAAGGCTTGCCGGAGTAATATTACTTACAACACCATTGGTGCCCAGGTTGGCAATGTAAATTTGTTTAAGGTCAATTGTTTTGTTACTCCGGTTGTACAACTCCACATAATCACTTCCATCTGGCGGTGGATTGAATAAAATTTCATTGATCACGAGGTCGAAGCTATCTGCCACTTCGCTTAAGCCAACGCTTGCCGTATTTTTATTGCTAATGCTGTTACCTGCGCAATCTGATACTTCGTTTACCTTAACGGTGTAAATCTTACGGGCTGTAAGTGGCTGACTTAAAACAATATTTATTTTATCACCAATTGGCGAGAAGGGAATTGCGTTTACAGGTGTTCCAATTCCATCGCTGATGGTGTAATTGTTTACAGATGCCGCTTTTAGCGCATCTAGTGGTTCGTCAAACATCAATATAATATTAACGCTATCCTTTGCATAAGCACGCAGCAGTTTTGGTGAATGGTTGTCGGTATTCACTCCGTCTGCAGCATTTTTAATTCCAGGTGTTCCGCCGCGTAAATCGGTACTGGCTTTCCAGTTGCTGCCGCCGGTGCAGGGATTTTTCGTGTCTCTCATTTCAAGACTCCACCCGCCTTTTCTCTTTAATTCATTTTGATACCACTCTTCGGAATAATTCACTGCATGAATTACATTTTGCTGTGGAGAAGTAAGCCAGACTTGTTCTCCTGCATTGTTTAGCGAAGGGAAACCTGTTACCGGAATTGCATGGCCAAAAGAGGATAGGGCGGCAAGGGCCGCCGTTGGGCACACGATTACAAAACTATCCGGCTGCAAAATAAAAAAGGGCATTGTTCCGCTTGCCCCGGCGGCATCATTTATGCGCCATCCATTCAGGTTAATTGCCCGGGCAGAAGTATTCTTTAATTCTATCCATTCAAAGTTGGGTAAACCCGCCTGTGGTAAAGGATGCGCCATTATTTCATCTATCACTACATCGTAGGGCCGGGTTGTATTTAAAATCAATAATATAACAGGTACGATTGCATTTGTCACCATATTGCCTGTAATATCTTTTACGCCATTTACAGTAAGCTCAGGATTGGCAATGCCTGCGAAATTATTAGCGAAGCTTAAAGAGATAATTGTGGGATCACCAGCATCAAGCAATGCATTTACCGGCGGGCCGATTGATCCGTTGATTGAATAATTAGCAATAGCTTCAGCGCTTACTTTATCTACAGGCTCACTAAAAAACACGTTAGCTTCGTTTGCACTGATTGCC
>JANYFI010000559.1 GCA_025362765.1 Ferruginibacter sp.
GAATGGCATGGTATAGCACCCAATGATGAACAGTTACAAAAAGCACTGGCACAATTACCTGAAACAATGGGTGATTATTAAATAAATTTAAGTGTGGCTAAAACGCCGGATTCACAACATAAAAAGCTTCCAATAAAAGGAGCTTTTTTTATTTTTAACTTGCTACCTCAATTCAATCAACTGCCTGGCTGCTTTAATTGCTGGAAACCACGAGGCAAGAAAAGCAATGAATGTTGCCGTTACACCAACCGCTATGAAATCGGAAGCCTGTAATTGAACAGGAAAATAATCTATTAAGAAGGATCCACCCTGTAATTTTACCAGCTTAAAATGTACCTGTAAAAAACAAATAAGCAGCGCCAGTAAAATGCCGGTTACCACGCCAATACCCGCCAGCAGTAACCCTTCGCTAAGAAAAATTTTGAGTATCATGCGCTTATTGGCACCCATGCTTTGTAGTACACTAATATCTTTTTGCTTTTCCAGCACCAGCATGGTTAAAGCACTCACCATATTAAAGGCGGCGATAAAAAGTATCAGTGTAAGTACTGCATAAATGATCCATTTTTCCATTCGCATGGTATTGTATAAGCTGGCATTTTGCTCGTATTTTGTCTGTACATTATAGCCACTCCCTAACAAATGCGCTAACTGAGCCTGCACTAAAGCTGGCTTTGCATTACTGTTAATCTTTATTTCAGCGGAACTGTATTCATTTGCCAAAAACCCCATTTGTTGTTTTACAAAACCAATATTGGTAATGGCATATTTATTATCAAAATCCTGTTGAATGGCAAAAACACCTGTGGCTTTAACAGTGCCCTCGCTAATGGATTGCATAGGATCATTGACAGCGACTTTTCCTTTTCGGGGTAAAATGAGGGTGAGCATGGACGCTTTGAAAGCCGCATCCACATTAACGGCAGCGGCATTTTGTATGCCCGCGCCAACTATTAATCCAGGCTCTTCAACAGTACCTGTATTAAAAGTGCCCTGGTAGGTTTTAGCTGCTACTCCGGTTACATTGGTATAATTACTATCAACCCCTTTCAGGTAAACAATGGTTTGGAGATCTTCATTTTGCAGCAATGCTTTGTCTTCGGCAATTAAAGAAACGGCGCTAATTCCAAGCTGTTTTTTAATAGAGTTGAGCTGACTGCCCGTAAGCATAAAAGTCTTTCCTTTGGCGGGGATGACTTTAATGTCAGCATAAAAAGAAGCATACAATGATTTAACCAATCCTTCAAAACCATTGAATACACTCAATACCAATATCTGGCAGGCAATGGCGAAGGTGATAACACCCACAGTAACCCAGGAAATAATGTTGATGGCATTGGCGCTTTTTTTTGCTTTAAAATACCGCCATGCAAAAGTTAGATACATACACTATATCCGCGGCTGCGGATTATTTAGCCGTTAAAAAATGTTGGATATTTTTTATTCGCCACTTGTTTGTGCCGGATCCGCCCCTTCTTCTTTTTTTATTTTTTCAAACAGTTCTTCCATTTTGAAAACATAATCGAGGGTGTCGTCAATAAAAAATTTCAATTCAGGAATGCTGCGTAACTGGTGTCGAACCCGGGTGCCCAGTTCTTTTCGTATCTCTTTATTTTTTTCTTCAAATTTTAATAAACAAGCCTGCGTGTCTTTTACCTGGAATATGCTGAGGTATACTCGTGCTTCAAAAAGATCGGGCGTAATCTTAACAGATGAAATGGAAATCATTCCCCCATCCATCATGGTCATACCCATGCGCCGAAAGATATCATTCAGTTCTTCATTTATTAGCCCGGCTACCTGTTTCTGTCGTTTTGTTTCTGTTGTCATTATATCAAATTCTTGTAATTGGTAAAGGTATATAGTTTTAGCTTACCAATTGGCCGCAATGCAACCGCCTTTTCCCTCCCGGCTTAACACAAAAAAGCCGGCACACGGCCGGTTTTAAAATACAGGTTCGGCGCCTTATTGAAATGTGGCATTGACTTTTACTTTATCCTTCATCATTTCCCGCAATCTATTGGCAACCGCATTGGCATCTAATCCAATTTCATTGTACAATTGTTTTACAGATCCATGTTCCACCAACCGGTCAGGAATACCCATAATTTTCACATCTGCTTTGTAGCCATGTTCATTCATAAATTCCAGTACTGCAGAACCAAAACCTCCTACAACAGTACCATCTTCAATGGTAATAATTTTACTGAATTTGGAAAATACTTCGTGCAGCAACTCTTCGTCAAGCGGTTTTACAAAAC
>JANYFI010000603.1 GCA_025362765.1 Ferruginibacter sp.
ACTTTAAATTTTTTTCTTAAGCTCATACTTATTTTTATTTTTATTACACTAATTAAAACGGATTAAACGAATTGGTAACTTTAGAAAGTTAAATAATTCCTTTCAGGCTACACCGCAATTTTAAGAAATTAGTGTAATCAGTAAAAATCCATGTAAACAACTAATCAATTACCTGGTCGGTTCCTGTAATATATCTACAAACTCTGCACTGGCGGCATCTATTTTGTTTTCTATTCTTGCTATCTGGGCCTGTAAAAAACTGTGCCCCAGATAAGCCAATATCCCAATAATTAAACCAGTTGCAGACGTAATCATTTTGATATAGATACCATCTGCAATGGTGTTAGGTGTATATTCTGAAGTGGCTGCAATGCCTTTGAACAATGCGAGCATACCAATGATGGTTCCCAGGAAACCAAACAACGGTGCAATGCGGGCAATGATAGAAATGATAGACAGGTTTTTCTCCAACTTATACATTTCGAGTACGCCAACATTGTCCATGCTTTTCTCAATGGCATCAATGGGCTTTCCAATACGTTGTATCCCTTTGTCAATTACTTTAGCCACTGGGTTGTTGGTATTTTTTGCAAGATTTCTTGCGCCTGTAACATTGCCGGAAACAATATTATCCCGGATAATGCTCATGAAATTATCCTCAATTTTTGAAGCCTTGCTGATGGTAATCAACCTTTCGATAAAAAAGAAAATAGCTACTACCAGCAAGGTTAATAAAGGAATCATCAGCAGGCCTCCTTTGGCCAGTACGCCCCAAACATTTTCTGATTTTTGTGATAGCAATTCGGTGGCAACTTTAGTGGTATCTACCTGTAAAAAAATATCAAACATGTTTAACTGGTTTTGACAAAAGTAATTGTTTATGTCTTTTATTTTGTGATAATTATGCCAATAGAATTTGACTGCTCTTTGTAACGCAAACAAACATCAATTGCGCTACAAAAAAATGTTAAAGTAAACTTACAACAAGAGCCGGATAAATCCGGCTCCCGCTATAAAATATTTATTGCTGCAATCATTTTTTTCCGTCCATCTGCTGCATGGCCATTATCTGACGCATGGTTTTTTCCATACCCTCACTGCTGCCGTCCAAAAATATCACATTGCCTTTTCCGTATTCCGCAAAATTCTTAATCGCTTCTGTCCACATACTAAATAAAATTACGTTTGTATCCAGGTTGGCTTGCTTCATTTGCTCTGCAGCCTGGCTCATACCCTTGGCCACTTCTTCGCGGAACAATGCCACACCTTGTCCTCGCAACTGCGCTGCCTGCCTTTCCGCTTCTGCCGCTATTTTGATGGCGTTACCTTCTGCTTCCGCAGCTTTTGTTTTAGTAATCAGCAAAGCCTGGCCTTCGTTTTCAGCCGCAGCTTTTAAGTTGTTGCTGGCTACTACCTTGCTCATACTGGTTATGATAGCTTCATCAAAAGTAATGTCGTTGATCTGCAGATCCTGTAAATGATAGCCCCAGCTTTCCAGCTGCACATCTACCTGCTCTTTTACATTTTCCACAATATCCCTGCGCACGTTCAATACTTCCGCCTGTTTTTTGGTAGATACAAATGCACGGATACTTCCTTCCACTGTGCGGATCAGCGCCTGCATTAAATCTTTTTCACTGATGAATTTAAAGGCCACATTCTTGATGGTGTCTTCATCAATGTTCAGTACCGAATACAACAGCATTGATTTAAAATAAACATTCGCCTGGTCAATCGTTACCGCCTGGAACTCCAGTTCTACCGAACGGTTTTGAATGCTGACCCTTTTATACAGCTGGTCTAAAAAAGGGACTTTAAAATTTAAGCCCGGCCTTTTGATGCTGTGGTATTTTCCTAAGCGGGTAACCACGCCGATGGTTCCCTGGTTGATGGTAAATAGCCCGCCTGCAATCAGCATAAAAATGGGTATCAACCACCAGAAATCTTTTAGTAATTCCATTGTTAAAAATTTTAGGGATGAAAGATAGGTATGTTTTAAATGCAGTGCAGAAAATCTTTACCGTAGGAATAGGCCGCGGCCTGTTCCTACATTCGGCCTGTTCCTACGAATTTTCAAATATCATTACCCCCGCTCTTCCCAAATCATACTTAAATGCACAATTGTTTCCGCAGCCTTGGCCATG
>JANYFI010000642.1 GCA_025362765.1 Ferruginibacter sp.
TGATTACAAAAACAATTGAATGATAAATAAAATTAAAATGGCTACCACCATCATCAGCATGTAAGCACTCACCTGCCCTGTCTGCAATAAACGTATCTGTCGGCTACCATAATTTACGGCCTTCCCCACTCCATTTACAAAACCATCAATTCCCTTTTTTTCTACCACGTTGTTAAAAAAACCAGCAATAGATTGAATTGGTTTTACAATAATGGCATCATATAATTCATCTACATACCATTTATTACTGATCACTTTTGCAAGGCCTGTTTCTTCTTCGGTTGTTTTTTCATATTTGCTGAATTTGTTCCAAGCAAAAACTATGGCAATCAACGCACCAATTACAGAAACGGACATCAACCCATATTCCGTGGTGGAAGATAATTCATGTGCTTCCCGAATGCCATTACTTTTTGAGAAAATTGGTTCGAGGAAAGCCTCCAGCCAATGCCCGTTAGCCATGAATACTTTGGGTATGCCTATCCAGCCACCTACAACGGCCAGTATTGCCAACACTATTAACGGAGTGGTAATAGCGGCATTGCTTTCATGCAGGTGATGTTCCTGATCGTTGGTACCTCTAAACTTTCCAAGAAATGTCATGGCATATAACCGGAACATATAAAATGCCGTCATAAAAGCAGTCAGCACACCAACGGCCCAGTAAACCGGGTTCTTTGCAAAAGCAGCGGCTAAAATTTCATCCTTAGAGAAGAATCCTGAAAAAGGCGGCATACCGGCGATTGCCAGGCAGCCCAATAAAAAAGTGATATGAGTTATGCGCATGTATTTTTTTATACCGCCCATGTTGCGCATGTCCTGTTCACCGCCCATGGCGTGAATTACGCTACCAGCCCCCAGGAATAACAAGGCTTTGAAAAACGCATGCGTCATTACATGAAATACAGCACCGGTATAAGCGCCAACTCCCAACCCTAAAAACATATAGCCAAGTTGGCTTACCGTTGAATAGGCCAGTACTTTTTTAATGTCATTTTGTTTTAACGCGATAGTTGCGGCAAGTACCGCCGTTGCTAATCCTATTATCGCTATAACTGTTTGTGTAAGCGGCGCCAGTGTAAACAAAATATTGCTACGGGCAATCATATAAATACCGGCGGTAACCATCGTTGCCGCATGAATCAGCGCACTTACCGGTGTAGGACCCGCCATCGCATCTGGCAACCAGGTATATAAAGGTATTTGAGCACTTTTACCCGTTGCGCCTAAAAATAATAATAAAGTAATGCCCGAAATATCAATTGGATTGAAAGAGGAAATGCTATTAAATACATCATGGTAACTGGTGGTATGCACTTTGGAAATGATCCAGAAAACAGCCAGTAAAAAACCGAAGTCACCAATGCGGTTCATAATGAAGGCTTTTTTAGCAGCATCATTGTTAGCCTGGTCTTTAAACCAATAGCCAATCAACAGATAAGAACATAAACCAACGCCTTCCCATCCGATAAACATGATAATGTAGTTGGCTCCCATCACTAATAATAGCATGGAAAAAACAAACAGATTGAGGTAGGCAAAGTATTTGGCAAAATCGGCGGATTTTTCCTCGTGCATGTAAGAAGTAGAATATACATGTATTAAAAAACCCACGCCGGTAATGATTAGTAAAAAGAGGGAAGATAGCTGATCGATCTGAAAATCGAAGCCCACTTTCAGTGACTCCGTATTGATAAAATCAAAATAATGGGCTACATGAATGTTGCCGCTTTTTACCTGTAAGAAAACAAAAACGCTGATTAAAAATGATCCTAAAATTACACCGCTTCCAATAATGCCGGTTAGTGATTTTGACAATTGATTTCTTCCCAGCCCATTGATCAAAAAACCAATCAATGGTAAAAAAGGAATTAACCAAACTATTTGCAAATTATTACTCATAAGCCCTAAACCCCTTGAGGGGATTTTATCTACAACTGACCGTGTAGTTTCTTGATTAAATAAAAGTTTGTCTAATTATCATCAACGCTTCTCAACATCCTTTAGAAAATGAAGCGTTTTAATTCTTCAACCTGTTCAAAAAATT
>JANYFI010000655.1 GCA_025362765.1 Ferruginibacter sp.
TCTTTAAAATTGTGCAATGCAATGGTATCTGCTGCAAAATTTATTTTGATATGGTATTTTACACCTATGTAGTTGCTGAGTTTATTATTTTTCCTGAGAATAAAAGGACGTTTCCATTTAACATCCAGGTTGGCTCTTTTACCAAAAGTTCCTGCGCAGGCAAGGCTCGTGAAAGTTCCTTTGGTAGTATGCAATTCAAATGCTTCATTGGCAAAATTCACCTCTTCCACTTTGCAGTTTTCAAATACCGCTACGCCGGCATTTGCAGCGATTTTTTTTAATTCATAATCAATGGTGTACCGGCTGATACCAAAACCACCGAGTGGTAATGCATGCGTTAACAAATTTCCATTGGGCGAACTGACAATTAATTTTTTTATCGTGGGCAATTGCATGTCTGCCAGCGGCAGCCCCAGGCTCACAATAAAGTCCCAGCTTTCAAGGCTGATGTACTCGCCGCATACTTTATGAAAAGGGTATATCTCCTTTTCGAAAAGTGCAACGGAATGCCCTTTTATGGCCAGTTGAATGGAAAGCGCCAAGCCAGCAAGGCCACCACCAACAATGGTTACATCGTATGAGATTGCCTCATTCATGACAGTATACAATTAAATGTCGGAAAGCCCATTTCCAGCGAATGGAATATTTTTTTATACCTGCGGCTATAAATATATTATTCCATTCAGCGAATGTAAATCCCCTTGCAACAGAAAGCGGCGCATCGTTTTTTACAAGATACGATTGGGAGAAAATACGGGTGATCAACTTAATAGAATAATAAGCCAGCCAATGGCGGTGAAGATCATTGATGAAAAAACCCTGGCGGCTTTGCTGCCGCATCCATTGTAACATATCAACTAATTGTTGTTCTGTAAAATGATGGCAAAAAAGAGAAGAAAAAATTATATCTGGTTTGCGCCCTTCAAATGAAACGTTCCGGTAGTCTTGTATTATCCAACTGCAGTCAAGTAACGGATATTGTTGTTTGGCGAAATCAATACATTCCTGTTTTATGTCAATGCCTGTAAAGGTTGCTTCTATTTTTTTATCCCGACACCAGTTATTAATGGCCTGCAAATTATCGCCGCCACCGCAACCAATTTCGCAAATGCTAAGTGGCTTTTCTTTGGTGCTAACACGGATTAATTTTTGTATTCCTTTTATGGAAATAGTGTGCCCGCCCAGGCGTGTGTTGATGACGTTCAATTCCTGCATGTTTTGCCGGATATCGGCAAAAGGAATCTCGTCGCTATCCAGTAATTCTTTTTTTGCGGACCGCGAGGTAAGATTAATCATACGTTGCAATAAAGGTTTCCATTGTTAATCCAGGGCCAAATGCAGCCCCAAAAACCGCTGACTTTTTTTCGTTCCCGGCTTCCAGTTCGGTGAGTATTTTTTTCAACACAAATAAAACAGTGGGGGAGCTCATGTTGCCGTATTCCTTCAACACATCATAGCTGTACTGCAAATCAGCTGCTTTTAAGCCGGTGCTCTGTTGTATTGCTTCCAGAATTTTTTTTCCTCCGGGGTGAATGCACCAATGGCTGATAGTATCCTTTTTCATGCCCGCATTTTTCAGGGCCTTTTTTAATAATTCATCAAAATCTTCCTTTACCAAATCAGGCACATAACCAGTTAACGTCATTAAAAAACCCCGGCTGGATAGTTGCCAGCTCATATCTTTCCTACCTTTAAAAGCAACGTCAGAAAAAAAGTTAGTAAGCGTTAAACCCTTTGCTGGTGCAGTATTGTGCTGAACCAGCACTGCGGCGCAACCATCCGCAAACAACAGCGTTGAGGTGATATTATCTATTGAATTTTCTTTTTGAAAATGTAGGGTACATAATTCCGTACAAACAATCACTACATTGGCTGCGGTATCATTGTTGCACAAAGCGTCTGCTATTTTTAATGCATGAATGGCAGCATAGCAACCCATGAAATTTACCGACGTCCTGAAAATATTGGGCGATAAATCCATGGCTTCCATAATATCAAGATCCATTCCAGGAGCGCTCATTCCGGTGCAGCTTACTGTAATTAAATGCGTAATAGCTGTAGTTTCAATTTTACCCTGTATGCAATCGCGTATGGTATCAACGGACAACCTGGATGCGTTACTTGCAAACCACTGCATCCTTTTTTCAAGATCAGGAAAAGGTTCCAGGTTCTTTGATTTTGAATAGAACTGCCTTTCTTCTGGCACCGAGCTGTAATCCGGAACTACGCTGTACCTGGTATCAATCCCACTGTGACGGTATAAAAATTTCAGTTTGCGGCTGTCAGTTTCATTGCGGCTGTAAATGGTATCGGCAAAAGTGAAAATATCCTCCTGCTGGTGTTTGTAGGCCGGAACACAAGTCGCTATCGAAATAATTTTGCTCAAAGTTTTTTAATTAAAAATAAAGTAATAAAAGCCGCATTGGTGCAAACGGATGCCAATAATGTCATGCGCATGGTGTTAACAAAATTTGCGGCTGTATGTTCAACGGCTACTTTTTTGAACCACCAGAAAAAATATACGAGCACAGGAATAAAAAAGATTTGAATGATAAAAAAAGGATGTTGCTGATGTGTGGATATTAGTTGATACGCCAGTGTTATAACAGCAAAAAAATAAACAATGGCGGTAAAAATAAAGGTACCCTTGTAGCCAAGTAACAAGCTGAGCGTATTTACACCATCCGCTTTATCCTGCTCATGCTGATAGATCTGCGTAAGGGGATAAAAGCCACCAATTAGCAAAGAGGCCGCTACCATGGAAAACGGAGGTACTGTAAGCGTTGCATCAATGCTGCTGCCATGCAGCACTAAAAAAAAAGTAACCGCACCCTGAAAAAAAACAACCGTAATATAACCAATAACTGGATATTTTTTTAACCGGATACCCCGGTAACTATACGCCCTGGATGCCAGTATGTAGGCAATGATACCCACAACGAAATATACACTAATGATGCAACTGAGACCAATGGCAACAGCATCCAGCAAAATAGTGATGTAAAATAACTGCCGGGTGGGTTGCATGGGGTTTTTTATTCCCCCAACGCTTCCGGTATCGCGGTCCATAAAACTGTTGTACCCATTGCTGGCAGGATACACCAGCAAATGCAGGATGATAAAAATAATAATAGCATGGCCTGTATTTATTTGTGGGGTCTGGCTCAGTGCAAACCAATAAACCGGCATCAGAAAAAAAGAAAAATGAAACCGCAACAATTGTATGGTGGATGATTTTATCAAGTAGTTAATTTATGCTCTAATTTAGGTTAGTTATGCCATCTCATCTAAACCTGTTTACATTTTGCCTTTGCCGTTAAGGCGTTCCGACGTTTTTATCTCAACGCCTTAACGGCTTAGCGGTTATTTATTAACTGCTTACTCTAACAGTAAGCCATAATTTCACTAACCTGGCGGATGTATGAGCGGCTGTAAACCACCTTATCTTTGTAGCATGCCGCATTTAGTAAAGGTTTTCTTTTGGGGATTAATGATTAGCTTTTTGGGCTCGCTTCCGCTGGGTACATTGAACGTTGCCGCTATGCAAATTAGCATACAAGAAAGTATCAGGGAAGCCATCTGGTTTTCTTTTGGCTCCCTGCTTGTAGAGATGGTGTACGTGCGTATTTCGCTGGTAGGTATCGACTGGGTGCGCAAACAGGCAACCCTTATGAAATGGATGGAATGGATCACACTGGCCATTATTGTAGCGCTTGCAGTGGGTAGCTTTATTGCTGCGGCAAAGGGAGACGGTAGTGAAAAAAATATTATGCTCAACAATCACCTGCACCGGTTTTTACTTGGCATGATAATGTGTGCCATCAACCCGGTGCAAATACCGTTTTGGTTTGGCTGGAGCACGGTGCTGTTTGGTAAAAATATTTTACAGCCGGTAAACAGTCAATACAATATTTACATTGTAGGTATTGGGCTGGGAACATTGTCGGGAAATTGTGTATTTATTTTCGGAGGCAAGTGGATGGTGCAGCGCATTGCCAACAGCCAGCAATACCTAAATTGGGTAATAGGAGGGATATTTGCTTTAACTGCCATCATACAATTAATAAAAATGCTGCGGCATAAGGATGGGGTATCAAAATTTCAAGAGGGCACAAAAGACACGAATTGATAATGAATTAATGGATAATTGAATAATGGATAAATAGTTAATTGATAATGAAATGCAAGCCATCAGTTTGAGCAGTTTTATAATTCACTATTCACCACTCACCACTCACAATTTACCTGAAAATAACCGTGCCCAATTGTTTGGTCAGCTCAATTTCCATGTGCTTTAAATGCTGGTGAATCTGCAAAAATACCAGTTGTTCTTCCATGCTGTGTTCCTTTTCCATGTCCCGCTGGTTTTCATCCATCATGCGTTTAATCT
Organism: Ferruginibacter sp.; assembly: GCA_025362765.1. Taxonomy (GTDB): domain Bacteria; phylum Bacteroidota; class Bacteroidia; order Chitinophagales; family Chitinophagaceae; genus Ferruginibacter. Next base: position 4,391 of record JANYFI010000655.1, read on the forward strand.
TTCTTAATTTAAGATAATTCAACGTGCTGAAAACTTCTTCTTTGTACAGATCTTCCCTGGTAGCAATTTTGCCTTCAAAAACATTTTTCCAGTTATGGCTTATCTCGTGCGTATAATCCATCACACTTACGGCGAGTTTGCTCATCGCAAAATCTTCATGGTATACAAAGGTTTTAGCGGTTGGTTCCAGCCCGTTATCATACCAGGTTTTATATGTTT
>JANYFI010000658.1 GCA_025362765.1 Ferruginibacter sp.
GATTTTTTCTGTAATAGTTTTGAGCAATTTTCTCTTCCAGGTAAACAGGCACCAGTGCCTTACCTTCCAGTGTAGTGGTATCTACATTTTCAAGAATAAATTTATAGTTTTTGAAGAGCCGGTTGTTCATAATTTTTTCCGGCTTGTTGGTAAGCGACAGACCCAACTTTTCATATTCCTCGTACTGCACGAAATCATAAGAAGTAATTCTGTTTTTTTCCTTGTTGGCGATTACCTTCTCAATTAATTCAACTGCAGGATTGTTTTTATTTCGGTATTTACCCCGTTTCGCTTTTATTACTACATTGCTTAGGGAATTGGTTGTTTCAAGATCGATGTTGACGGTTTGCTCCGTACCTGCTATAATTTTTTTGGTGATTTTTTTGTACCCCGCATAAGAAAATACAAGAGTGGTAAGTTTGCCGTTATTGGTTTGAATAGAATAGGTTCCATCATCACTACTGGTTACACCCTTAGCTCCCTGAAAATAAACACTTACAAAAGCCAGCGGCTCTTGCGTAACCGCATCCCTTATTAAACCTTTAATAGAGGTTTGGGCACTGGCAGTTGTGTTACAAAAAAAAAGAATCAATAAAAGAAATGAAACACCCGGTTTTCTGCCGCAATTTTTAATTTTCATCATGTATGTTTAAACACATACTTTTTTTGTATGTGATAATTGTACGCAAAAGCCACAAAAACAGATGTGGTAACTTTTGCGATTAGGTATTGAACATTGAATAACTTAATCATCACGTACAACCCGCAGGTATTTAAAATTAAATTCCCCGTCCAACTCAACAGGTATCTTTTACCCTGTAAACTGATTGAATGATCACGTGCCTTAAATACCCAGTTGCGCCCAACAAAAAAATTCACAAGGCCGCCAAAAACAGTTCCAGTAACCCCTCCAATTACCGGATCTGCATTAAAGTATTTAACCATTAAAACAGTCACCAGGTAATCACAACTGCTGGCAGTTAAAGAGGCGATATTTACCTTAATAAATGTTTTCATTATAAATAACGTTGACAAAGAAAGAACAACTGAATCAGTAACAATGCATATACACCAGCCAATACATCATCCGCCATTACACCCCATCCTTTGGACCATTTTTCGAGGCTTCGGATTCCCAATGGTTTAAGAATATCAAAAAACCTAAATAGTACCAACGCTATTAAAACGTACACCAACTTCTGTGGTACAAATAATAATGCAATGGCCATGCCTGCCACTTCATCAATCACCACTTTACTGCTATCCTTCCCCCATACCGCATCCACTGCGTTTGCACATACAATGCCAATGGCTGTAATAAAAAAAGTTACCACTATCTGCCAGACAGAATCTGTATACGCGGCAGGCAGCAATAACCAAACAATACAATAAAACAATGCAGCAAGTGTACCTCCTCCTTTACCTACGTAACCTATGCCCAGTACAGATGCTATTGCTTTTTTTATTTTCATTAAAGTGATTCATCTATTTCATTGCAATAAGTCAAGTCATTCTTTAATTAAACTTATTGTCATTCCCTGATATGCTTACTTCAACATGTTATTTTTTCTATACCATTTAATACTATCTTCTAACCCTTCTTTCAGACTAAATTTTGGATTAAAGTTTAATTCTCTTTTCGCTTTATTAATATCGCAACACCAGTTAGCGGCTACAAGTTCATGCAATTTTTCCCTGTTAATTATAGCTGGCTTGTTCATCCAGCGATTGGTAGTCTCCAAAAAATAAGCCAATACTTTTATCAATGGCATTGGAATATGAAACCTAAATGCTTTCCTTGTCAGTATTTCCTTCGCCAGGTTTGCAAATTCATACCTGCCGTAACATTGCCCATCTGAAATATTATAAGTATCGTTCGCGACTGACAATAAAGCCAGCACCGCAACATCTGCTACATCCGCTGCATGAACAAAACTTAACTGTTGTATGATCTTACCCATGTATGGATCTAAACCGCCACTCACAGTTTTAAGCAGTATAAAAATATCTTTATCCCTTGGGCCATATACCGCAGTGGGCCTTAATATGGTCAACGGAATGTTCAATTTTTTAAGTTCCCTTTCTGCAAGCAGCTTACTTCTTCCGTAAGCAGTTACTGGTTTGGGATCGGTTTCTTCCGTAATAATTTCCGTTAAACTTGCTGCCGGCCCTACGGCTGCCAAACTACTTATGAAAACCATTTTTTTTAACGAACACTTCAGCCGTTCGGCTGCTTTGCCCAGTTGAACTGAATTAACCGCATTAATATCATCATAGTGGCGCTGCTTTACAGCTTTTGTAACGCCGGCAGCATGAATGATGTAGCGAATGTTGTTTTCCTTTAGTATTTCAGCCAGTTTGTCAATATCATTATAATCAGGAAAAACATAATTAACAGGTAAATCTTTCAGGTGATCAACCTTACTATTTTTTCTTACTGCAGCATACACAACCAGGTTCTTTTCAAGCGCCGCTAGTATCAGGTGATATCCCAAAAAACCGCTGGCACCAGTTATCAGCACAGTTTCGCTCATATTGCTTTTTCAAAAATTCTATACCGCTTATATACTTTCGCATTCATTTTTAACAGTCCCTTATTCATCATTTCATTCGTCTCCACAATCCAGGAAGCTTCCCCCCCCCGCATTTTTTTATCAATTGCTTTTTGAATAATCTCAGCATAAAAAAAAGCTTCTATTCCTGCCCTTCTGTATTCTTTATTTACACCCAGCGCCAGCACCCGTACATAATTTATTTTCTTTTTTCCCAGTAATAATTTTAATATCCCGGTAGGCAATAAACGCCCTCTTTTTATTTTTATCAGTGTCTGGTTTATATCCGGTATCACTAATGCAAAACCAATAGCCTTACCTTCATGCTCTGCCACAAAGGCAAAATCTTTGTCCAAAATCATTTTAAGATCTTTGGCGGTGTGTTTAAATTCATCCCCTGTCATGGGCACAAAACCTGTATTATCTTCCCAGGCTGCATTGTACACTTTTAAAATGTTCTGTACCTCTGTATCAAAATTTTTAAGATTGATGTTGCGGATAATAATATTTCTATCCTTTAATCTTTGACACAATAATTCTTTTAGTTTTATTGACTTTTTATCTACGACGTTTGTGGGCAGATCATATGCTAACAGGTCAACATTTTTTGTAAATCCTTCCGCTGTTAGTAAGTCGAGATAGTAAGGCTTATTGTAAGTCATCATCGTCACAGGCGGCGAATCAAACCCTTCAATTAATAAACCCGCCGTTTCATTGGTAGATGGATTTACAGGACCGATCATCTTTGTAGCGCCTTGTTCCACCAGCCACTTCTCTGCTTCATACAATAGTTTTTTTGATACGTCCAAATCGTTGTACAAATCGAAAAAGCCAAAAAAACCCTCTGTTACATTTTTAAATTTATTATGATTGGTATTTAAAATCGCTGCGATTCTACCCTTGATTTCTCCACCTTTATACGCCAAAAAAAGCTGCATGAAAGAGTGGTCATGAAAAGGATGTTTGCCAGGAGTAAGCATATCCCGCTGTGCAACGTGCAATTCAGGAACATAGTTCACATCATCCCTGTACAACAAATGTGGAAAATCTATAAAAGCAGCTAACTGCTTTTTATTCTCCACCTTTTTTATTTCAATCATGCTCTTTTAACTTTTAGTAAAGGCACTTTTAATTTGTAAGAAACTTTTTTAATTTTTTCTACTGCGTAATCAATTTGCTTAAACGAGTGGGTAGCCATTAATGAAAAACGAATCATAGAAGAATCGCTGCTCACCGCGGGAGACACAACGGGATTCACAAAAATTCCTTCATCCATCAGCATTTTCGCCATTAAAAATGTCTTCTCATTGTCTCGTACAAAAATCGGAATGATGGGAGATTCAGATAAACCGATATCAAAGCCTGCTTTTTTAAAAGCGTCCAACGCATAATTGGTATTGGCTCATAATTTTTCAATTCTTTGTGGTTCATTTTTCAATACAGTCAATGCACCAAGGGCACTTGCCGTAGCCGCAGGTGTAATACTTGCGCTAAAAATCAACGAACGGGCATGGTGTTTAAGGTATTCAATAATCACTTTGTCTGCAG
>JANYFI010000666.1 GCA_025362765.1 Ferruginibacter sp.
GTGAGCCATTTAATTTTTGTGCGGTGCCATGCCATCCCGCAGCTCCATTTACAAAACCATATTGTCCCAATGCGATGCCAATATTTTCGTGGTTACTTTTTTCCTTCACCAACTTGTTGAAGGTTTTGGTAATGATATTGATGACACCACCCACAGCCTCTGCACCATATACGGCTGCGGCCGGACCACGCAACACTTCTATGCGTTCAATCTCGTATGGCGCAACGGGTATATAAGATGAGAAGTGCCCTGTGATGGGATCATTTACTTTAATACCATCCAGCAATACCAATACCTGCTGAAAGGTGCCACCTCTTAATACAATATCGCTTTGTGCGCCCATTGGTCCACGCGACTGCACCTCAACACCTGGAATGTATTTCAATAATTCATCAATGGAATGTATACTTAACTGGTTAAATAATTTGCCATCCATTACAGTAATATTACGCCCGGTTTCGCTCGCTTTTTGAGGAGTTCTGGCAGCGGTAACTGTAATGGGATTTAACTCAATTATCTGGGCGACAACAGTGGCAGTGACTAATATGCAAGCCAGCAACAGAACACTTTTCATACACTTTTTTTGATAAGGATGCAAGGCAGCTAAACCAAAAAATAGTTTGAGCTGTGCAATGTGTTGTAATTTAATTGATCAGAAATGCAGTCAATAGTTAAAGTAAAATTGAAGGGACAGGATTTTAATACTGCTCATTTTCATTGGGGAAATCTTTGCTCTTGATATCAGCAACATATTGTTTGATGGCACCCGTTATTTGCTCATCCAAATTTAAATACCTGCGCAAAAAACGGGGTTTAAAATCTGTATTGATGCCCAGCATGTCGTGCATTACCAACACCTGTCCATCGCAATCACCACCTGCGCCAATGCCAATAGTTGGAATGTGTAAACTTTCTGACACTTCTTTCGCCAGTATGGCCGGAATTTTTTCAAGGACAATGCCAAAGCAGCCGGCTTCTTGTAAAATAAGGGCGTCTTTTTTTAATTTTTCCGCTTCGGTATTTTCAGTGGCCCTTACTACATAAGAGCCAAATTTATTAATGGATTGCGGCGTTAAACCGAGGTGGCCCATTACAGGGATGCCTGCGCTAACAATCTTTTTTACGGAGTCAATGATTTCTTCGCCACCTTCCAGCTTTACTGTGTGGGCGCCACTTTCCTTCATGATGCGGATGGCAGATGCAAGGGCTATATCAGAATTGGATTGGTAAGAACCAAAAGGAAGATCTACTACAACGAGGCATCTTTCCCTGGCCCTTACAACGCTCTGTGCGTGATAAATCATTTGATCAAGCGTTATTGGAAGGGTAGTGGCATGGCCGGCCATTACATTGCTGGCACTATCGCCCACTAAAATGATGTCGATACCGGCGGCGTCAAATAATTTTGCGAATGAATAATCGTATGCAGTGATCATGGAGATTTTTTCTCCTGCTGCTTTCATTTTTTGAAGTGTATTGGTAGTTACTTTTTTGTATTCTGATTCTGCGCTCATTTGTTTGCGTGTGGATTTTAAGATCTGTTGAGAATTATTGCTTAGCCTTGAGCGAAGGAAGGAATTGACTCTGCGTTAGAATAAAACAAATCCGGGAATGATCGCCGGTGTAAAAGTAGAGAATATTTGTAAAAAAACTTTCTTCTGTTTCCTGACGGTGCCGACCGAATTGTCGCTCAGGGTGGCCAACCTTTTAAATAGAATGTATTTCTGCGGCTATCTTTTGAAAGGTTGGCAACCCCAAAAGATTCCTGTTAAGCAACAATTTAAGGTGAACCCGTTGTTGTATAGTGTCACCATTATTTTGCAGCTATCAAATTACAATACCACTTTTTGTTAAACTAGTCAGGTTTTAATTAATGCTCTTGAGTTGAATGGAATAACTTTTTTATTTATTGCTGTCCAGTCAGCTACGTTTTTTATCTTATTAAAATAATTGTCCCCTTCCTGGTAAACGATCCACCAGATGGGCAGTCCATTTCGGCAAAATATGCATAGGTACCTGCGGGCAATGGGTCGCCTTTATAAGTTCCATCCCAGCCACTGGACCGTTCGCTGGCTATATAATTGCTGCGCTCGTACACTGGTGTGCCCCAGCGGTTGTAAATAATCATATGTTTAACTACAGAGATGCCCATGATACTAAATACGTCATTTTTACCATCGCCATTTGGCGAAAATGCCCCGGGAATAAACACGCGGGTTTGATCGCATTGCACTTTTAATTGCACGGTTGCTGTGGCAATACAACCATTGTTATTGGTTACCGTGAGGGTGTATATTTTTTCTGCCAGCGGTGTACTAATGGGGTTGGCACAATTGGTACAACTAAGATAATCAGCAGGGCTCCAGTTCCAGTCAACCACGTCGCTGCTACTGATACTGTTAAATGGTATTTGGGTTCCAAGTAATATTTCCGGTAATGGAGCGATGCTTACCATTGGCAATGGCAAAACCTTTACAGTCACTGTTGCTGTATCGGTAAAACATTTAAACTCGTCAGTGCCGGTTACAGTATAAGTGGTAGTGATTACAGGGCTTGCAAGGGGATTGGCAATGCGTGTGTCACTTAATCCACCGGTTGAAAAAATCCATTGATAAGCTGCATTTCCTGAGGCGGTTAATTGAACAGATTTTCCAAGGCAGACGGCACTATTGGCGCTTACGATAGTTTTGCCGGGTTGTACTACCGTAATTTTTTGAATGGTATTGCTGGTGCATCCAATATTATCTTTTACCGTGAGCGCATAATTGGAAGTAACAACAGGATTGGCAACTGGATTGGCAATGGCAGTATTACTTAAGCCAAGGGCAGGCGACCAGGAATAGGAGACTCCGCCAGAGGCAATTATATTCACTGATTGCCCCAAACAAATGCGGGGGTTTTGTGGCACAATTGTAATAACAGGGTTGGGATGAACGATGAGCGCATCTGTTAATTCAGCGGCTGCGGAACATCCATTAGAATCGCTCAACAGCATCGAAGGGAAATACTTGCCGGGCTCGTTGTATTGATGCGTAGTGGTAGTATTATTGTTGGCCGAAACAGTACCATCACCATAATCCCACAGGTAAGTGCTGGTATTAGACGATGCTGCTGTGAGCGTTGGTGTAAAGCCAATGCAGCCCTCTTTTTTATTGGTTTTTATATTGCCGTTTGGCAAAAGGATATTGATAGAATCTTTAAAAGTACCCGTAAGTCCGCCAGGGCCGTACACGTATAAGGTGATGATATATTTTCCCGGCTGTTCATAAATATGACTGGGATAGTTAAGATTATCGGCGGAAGTACCATCACCAAAATCCCATTTTACATAACTATAGTTGTAAGAATTATTGGTCATCTTAACCAGTATTGGTGGGCAACCTGCACCTGTTAAATAATTGTTGTTAAGACTAAACGCCGGTATAAAATTATTTACAATAATTAACTGCGACGCTGTATCCGAACAACCTGTCGCAGGGTTTGTCGCAATCAATTGCACCGTATAATTTCCGGGTTTATCATAAGAATGTTGAGGTGAATAATCAACTGATGAGGTTCCATCTCCAAATTGCCAATTGTATTGAGTTGAAAAACTGTTATAATTATTTGTGTTGTTATAGAAATATACAGGAAGCGTAATGGTTGTACTGGCGGAAGATGGATAAAACGCTGCTTTGGGACCGCTTACATCTACATATTGGTACTGGGCGCTTGTACTGGTAGAGCAACCGCTGGAATCAGTAATTGCGAGGCTAATATTGTACTGCCCTGGGTTTGAATAGATATGACTGATTGTTCCTCCATGAGTAAAGGTTTGCGAACTGCCGTCACCGAAATTCCATTGCCAGGATATTATCTTATTGTTTGTTTTAGAGGTGTCTTTTATTAAAACCGGAAG
>JANYFI010000668.1 GCA_025362765.1 Ferruginibacter sp.
TGGATATTCATAAAAAATATTTTCAAAAATATGCGGACGAGCGCAAGCAGGTGTATACTGGACGAATTGCTGTATTTGCAGCTATGATACTGGCTGTGATGTTTACCTGGAACGATTTATTGGGCATCGGCGGCGTAGGTGGGTTTACCTACATTCAAAAATATACCGGCTTCATTAGTCCTGGTGTATTCGCTATGTTCTTTTTAGGGATGTTCTGGAAACGCACTACTGGCGCAGCCGCTATTACCGGCGTATTAATGGGCTTTTTATTATCTGTATTATTCAATGAGTTTGCACCGCAGCTTTTTGGTAACGACACTTTCTTTTACACTGCTTTTCCAAACGGTAAAGGCGGCTTCGAAATACCATTTCATATCTGTATGGGCTTGTCATTTTTATTTACCATGATTAGCATGATTGCTATCAGTTTTGCAGGACCAAAAGTAAATCCAAAAGCATTTGAGCTGGATAAAGAAATGTTTAAATTAAGGCCGCAAACTACAGCGCTGATTGTAATTACTTTATTAATCATTGCTGCATTGTATGTTAAGTTTTGGTAAATCAGCTATTAAAAAAAGTTAGCTATTAAAATTTTATTGTCAGCAAATCTTCATTAAACGGAAATAACATTCCTGGTTAATGAAGATTTTTGCGTTAATAATCGTATATATTTGCGCTTGTGCCGTTGCCAAAATATAAGGTAATTTTATAACCAGGTATATTGGCGAACAATTAAAGCTTATTCAGGTCTGGCAGAAAGTAAATATTGTAAACAGTAAAGTTTGACCCCCTTAAACACGTATGCGCCGCTACTCTCTTCAAAAGCGATTTTTACTGGCTGTGGATTGTATCATATTCGGATATGACGGGCAGGATTTAAAACTATTGGTGATTCAGCGAAGCTTTGAACCTTTTAAAGGACAGTGGAGCCTGTTAGGTGGTTTCATTGGCGAACATGAAAGCTCGGAAGGCGCCGCAGCAAGGGTGCTAAAAGAATTAACCGGTATGGATGGGGTGTACATGGAGCAGCTCAGCACATTTACTGAACAGGAGCGGGATACGGTAGAGCGTACAATTTCCATTGCTTATTTTGCATTGATTGATATACAGAAATACAAACAGCAGATCAGTGAAGATTATAACCCCGCCTGGTTTCCCATCAACGATGTGCCCGATTTAATTTTCGATCATAACAAAATGGTGGAGTTGGCAAAAGAAAAACTTCGTTACAAAGCCGCATTGCATCCGCTGTTATTTGAATTGCTGCCCGCCAAATTCACCATGCCGCAATTACAGAGTTTATACCAGGCAGTGTACAATACTGAATTTGATAAAGGCAATTTTAACCGTAAGATGCTCTCTACAAAACTGTTGGTTAAATTAAAAGATAAGGATAAACTCAATTCTAAAAAGGGCGCTTTTTATTTTAAAGTAGATACAAAAAAGTACAGTGCCTCTTTTAATTCCTTTTTAAATTTTGTACCCGGGCCTGTGCCAAAGGGCGGTTGATTGAAAAAAGTTTTTAGTTGACAGTTGGAAAGGATCGAAACCCATGCTCCATCGGAGCCACCCCTTTGTAGAAAAAATATCCATCCAAATGTATTTCGCTCCAGAGGAGCGCCCCCTTAATATTGGGTAATCCCATAGTAGGGGCATACCTGCGCCACGCAAAAGCGGCCGAACTATTGTTCACCCATTTTATATTTCAATCAATCAAAAAGCAACGGGTGTACGAAAAAATTTATCCATTCTTCGCCTGCTTCATGGCTAAATAATCCGTTGGCGTCATACCAAATTGTTTTAAAAAATTTCTGCCAAAATTTGTCTGCGATCCGTAGCCAGTCATATCCGCCACTTCGTAAATTTTATATTTTCCTTCTACCAGTAATTCCGCGGCTTTTTTCAGGCGGGTAATGTTGATGAGTTCGTTGGGTGTAAGATCTGAAATAGATTTTATTTTGCGATACAAAGTTGGCTTACTCATGTTCATTAATTTGGCCAGCTTTTCTACATCTAATGCCGCGTCTTCCAGGTTGGCGTGCACGGCTTCATTTACTGTTTCCAAAAACAATTCATCCGTTTTTGTATGCGCCATGCTTTTTATATGCACCAACGGCGAGCTTACAAAATACTCTTTAATTTTAGCCCGGTTCATCAGCAGGTTGGCAATTTGTACCTGCAGGTATTCGGGCGAAAAAGGTTTTTCAATATAGGCGTCAGCACCGGTTTCAAGTCCTTGTATTTTCGATTGCAGGGTGTTTTTGGCGGTTAGTAAAATCACCGGGATATGGCTGTATTCAAAATTTGTTTTAATGGCTTTGCATAATTGTAATCCGTCCATTACCGGCATCATAATGTCTGAGATGATCAATTGTACTACTTCCTGTTTTAGTTGTGCCAATGCTTCTTTCCCATTCAGCGCCTTGATGATGGTATATTTTTCGTTTAATTCATTTTCCAGAAATTCTAGAATCTCTTCATTGTCATCTACTAACAAAAGAACAGGTTTCATAACATGCATCGTTTATGTATACAAATGTTGTGTTGATTCACATGCAGGTCAGGTGGGGTTTAACGGCATAACAATGCAGAAAACATTCATGCCGTTTTCCGGCGGTTTTATCTCCAGCGTACCTTTATGTAACTGCACCAGTGATCTTGATAAAGCTAAATCAATACCTGTACCTTTTTGCTTTTCTGTTTCCTTTAGTCTGAAAAATGGTTCAAATATTTTATCCTTCATATCGAATGGAACAAGGTAGCCGTCGTTTTTTAATTCAATGGTAAAAAAACTATCCGTTTGTTCAAACGGCGCATTGCGGCACTAAAATTAAATCCTTCAACAGGCAAGCCGGAAAAACTGGAAACCATTGCAGACTATGGTGTTCGCATTGCTGGCCGTGGTCTCGTCAATACTAACCGTTGGCAGGCACTGGAGGCGCCTGAAATAATTTACAATCCGGTTACAGATTATTATTACCTGTTTATGGCATATGATGAATTATCCGTAGCCTACAATACAAGGGTTGCCCGCTCAAAAAATATAACCGGCCCCTACGTGGGTATGGATGGAAACAGTATAACCGATGGAGCGGAATGCTGGCCAATTGTAACGCATCCTTATGGATTTAACAATCACACTGGCTGGGTAGGTATTTCACATTGCGCCATCTTTCAAAACCCCGATACAAAAGACTGGTTTTATGCTTCGCAGGCCCGTTTGCCCAATGATGTGCCTGGCATCAATGCTTCCAACGCGGTAATGATGGGGCAGGTAAGAGCCATTCAATGGACGGCCGACGGCTGGCCGGTAGTAGCGCCTGAAAGATATGCTGCAGTACCAAAAACAACCGTTACAGAAAGTGCGCTGGTGGGCAACTGGGAGCAAATTACCATGGAGTATCAATACCAGGTAATTCAAAAATCAGTCAAAGTAGTTTTAACCACCGATAAAAAAGTAAGTGGCGCTGTTTCAGGAGGTTGGTCATACGATAGTGCTAATAATTCAATTAACATCAATGGTACTATATTTTTATTATCTGATGCCTGGGACTGGGAGGCACCCTTAAGAAAAACGACGTTAACCTATGCGGGCTTTACCGCATCGGGGCGGCCTGTTTGGGGTAAAAAAGTGCAATAAATTTATTTGAGGTCAATTGGTTAGTATAGCAGCATTAAAAATCTTTTTTAACCGCCTGGTCTTTTTTTAATTTAAATCGTTCAATTACCTAATGGTTTAATATTTTGATTAACAGTTTTAGTATCTTTCAAAAAAATATATCGATGAAAAAAAATACTTTTTGCTGCCTGGTTACTTACCTGTTTTTACAATTGTCATTTGGACAAAATAACCTGAGTATAAACACTGATTCCGCCAGTGTAAAAATAAACCGGAACATTTACGGACATTTTGCCGAGCACTTGGGGCATTGTATTTATGGAGGTTTTTTTGTGGGCGATACTTCGTCCATACCCAACACAAATGGCGTGCGCAATGATATTATTGATGCGCTGAAAAAATTAAAAATTCCTAACCTTCGCTGGCCGGGTGGTTGCTTTGCAGATACCTATCACTGGAAAGACGGCATTGGGCCAAAAGATAAAAGACCAGCCATGGTAAACAAATGGTGGGGCGGTGTAACCGAAGACAATAGTTTTGGTACACACGATTTTTTAAACATGTGCGAATTGCTGGGCGCAGAGCCCTACCTCTCTGGTAACGTAGGTAGCGGCACAGTACAGGAACTGGCTGACTGGGTACAGTACACCAACTTTAAAGGCAAAAGCCCGATGAGTGATTTGCGTACACAAAATGGCCGTACAGAGCCATGGAAAGTAAAGCTGTGGGGTATTGGCAACGAAGCCTGGGGCTGCGGAGGTAACATGAAACCGGAATATTATGCCGATGAATACCGCAAGTATGCCACGTTTATTTCTGATTGGGAAAATACCGGCGGCCTTTTGCGCATTGCTTCTGGTGCAAGTGACGCCGATTACCACTGGACAGAAACGCTGATGCAAAATATTCCGTTGAATATGCTGGGTGGTGTAGCCATGCATCATTATTCAGTATTGGCCTGGGATAAAAAAGGACCCGCAGTAGAGTTTAGTGAAGATCAATATTTTCATACAATGAAGCAGGCATTGCTGATGGATGAACTGATAACCAATCATGCTGCTGTGATGGATAAATACGATCCCAAAAAGAAGGTTGCACTGGTAGTAGATGAATGGGGTGGATGGTATGATGTGGAAAAGGGCACCAATCCCGGCTTCTTATATCAGCAAAACACCATCAGGGATGCGATGATCGCAGGCGTAACCCTGAATATTTTTAACAATCATGCCGACAGGGTAAGAGTAGCCAATTTAGCACAATGCGTGAATGTATTGCAGGCCGTAATTCTTACCAATAAAGAAAAAATGATTCTTACGCCTACCTACCATGTAATGGAAATGTACAACGTTCACCAAGATGCTA
>JANYFI010000685.1 GCA_025362765.1 Ferruginibacter sp.
AAAATTTTGTTGCCTGGTAAATGTTTTATCAAACTTAAAATGCCTTTTTCAAGGTCTTCGTCATTTAAGACAATCCGCATCCGTTGGCCACCAATTACGTAGCTGGGGCGGATCAATACCGGGTAACCTACTGTTTTGGCCACTTCAATCGCTTCATCAGTATTATAAGCAGTGCCGTAATTTGGATAAGGAATACCCAATTCTTTCAGCGTATCACTAAATCTTCCGCGGTCTTCCGCAATGTCCATGCTGTCGAAGGAAGTACCTATAATTTTGATGCCTTTTTCGTGCAATTGTTTTGCCAGCTTTAAGGCTGTTTGTCCACCCAATTGTACAATTACACCTTCAGGTTTTTCGTGTTCTATGATTTCCCACAAGTGTTCCCAAAATACTGGTTCAAAATATAATTTATCGGCAATATCAAAATCGGTAGAGACGGTTTCAGGATTGCAATTCACCATGATGGCTTCGTAGCCAGCTTCCTTTACCGCCAGCAATCCATGCACGCAACAATAATCAAACTCAATGCCCTGGCCAATCCTGTTAGGGCCACTACCTAATACTATTACTTTCTTTTTAGTACTAACTACCGATTCGTTGGAAACTAACAATGCAGCAGAAACTGCATTTCCAATCCCTCCTTTGGGGGGTGGGGGGGCCGCACTCTTTTCAAACGTAGAATAAAAATAAGGCGTCTTGGCTTCGAACTCGGCACTGCAGGTATCTACCATTTTAAATACCCTTGTCAGTCCCATTGCCTTTCTGCGGTTGTAAATTATTTCCGCATCATCTTCTTTCATTATCCGCACAATTTGCTCATCGCTAAAGCCTAAAAACTTGGCTTGGGTCAACAATTCGTCCGGCAGTGTTTTTAAATCGTATTTGGCGATTTCTTTTTCACAATCGCAAATCTTTTGAATCTGGTAAATAAACCAACGGTCGATGCCGGTACTTTCGCAAATGCGCTTTACGCTGGCACCCGCCATCAGGGCGTCTTTTATGCGAAATACCCTATCCCATTTTGGTATCTTAATGTATTCAATCAGCTCATCGGCATGCATTAAACTCTTACCATAATAGCCTAATCCAACCGCTTCATTTTCCAAACTCTGACAAGCTTTTTGAATTGCCTCGGCAAAACTTCTGCCGATGGCCATTACTTCACCCACACTTTTCATTTGAAAACCAAGTGTGTCATTGGCGCCTTTAAATTTATCAAAATTCCAGCGGGGTATTTTTACAATTACATAATCCAGCGCCGGTTCAAAATAAGCCGAGGTAGATTGGGTGATTTGGTTTTTTAATTCATCCAGATTGTAGCCAATGGCCAGCTTGGCAGCAATTTTTGCAATGGGGTAACCAGTAGCTTTACTGGCCAGGGCAGAAGAGCGGCTCACCCTTGGGTTTATTTCTACTACAATCAGATCTTCTGTTTGTGGATTGATTGCGAATTGTACGTTACATCCACCGGCAAAATTGCCCAAGGCACGCATCATACGGATGGCGGTGTTGCGCATTAACTGGTAAGCCGTATCGCTCAATGTCATAGCCGGCGCAACGGTGATACTATCACCAGTATGCACGCCCATGGGGTCAAAATTTTCAACGGCGCAAATAATTACCACATTGTCATTGTTGTCCCGCAGCAGTTCCAGCTCATATTCTTTCCAGCCCAATACTGCTTTTTCTACCAGTACTTCATGTATCGGAGATGCGGTTAACCCATTGTTCAACGCTTCATCCAGTTCTTCCTTTTTAAATACAATACTACCACCAGATCCTCCCAATGTAAATGAAGGACGGATTACCAGCGGAAACCCGACTTCCTGTGCAAATTCCTTGCCTTCTAAAAAGGAGTTGGCAGTTCTGGCCGGACAAACAGGTATGCCCATTTCAATCATCCACTGGCGAAATTTTTCCCTGTCCTCCGCTTTGTCAATGGCTTTAATATCAACACCAATCAGCTTTACGCTAAATTTTTCCCAAATGCCCAGTTCATCGGCTTCTTTACAAAGATTTAAGGCTGTTTGTCCGCCCATGGTGGGTAACACGGCATCTATTTTATTTTCTTCCAGTATTTGTTCGATGCTTTCCACCGTTAACGGCAGCAGGTACACCCTGTCAGCCATCATTGGATCGGTCATAATAGTAGCCGGATTGCTATTGATCAGGATCACTTTGATACCTTCTTCCCGCAGGCTTCGGGCGGCTTGTGTGCCGGAATAGTCAAATTCGCAGGCTTGTCCTATAACGATTGGGCCTGAGCCGATAATAAGTACTGATGTAATGGAATTGTCTTTTGGCATAATATGTTGCCTTCTGTAGGCGTGCAAAAGTAAGGGACTGAGCGGAAAAAATG
>JANYFI010000755.1 GCA_025362765.1 Ferruginibacter sp.
AAGAAGAATGCGCACCGCAATAAAAAGAGTACTGTTAAACTCGACTCAGAAAACAGAATGGAAATTAGTATGGCGCAGTAGAACTTGAATAAGTATAAAATTTCACCAAAGAAAAATGCAGGCAATGCCTGCATTTTTGAAGTAATTCCATTGTTAGCACACTATTCTTTGCTTCTGTCCAGTTCCCAATCATCGGTTCTAAATGGGTTCACCGGCAGGCCTTCTTTACTAAATAAATTTCCCATGGCGGCATTGCTGAAACCAAATCGTACGGCTACAGGTATTGCCACTTTAGGACTGAAAACAATTAGTTTATCATGATAAATTTTTGCGGTAGCGGGATAAAATATTTTATCTGCCCCGGCAATCAGTAGTTCTGATACGTTTTTATCCTTCGCCATTAAACCATTGGGCACGTTATCGAAACTTACAATGGCCTTGTTTTTTTGAACATCCAGGGATTTAAACATTGGGCTTTTATATACCAATCCTTCCTTATGATACGCCTGCGCCAGCGCCCAATTAGCGAGGCGGTCACCTACCAGTTTTTTAAGTTTTGGATGGATGTCTTTTATATCGTTCACCCCGTCCGTTATAACCGCCATGCCTACATTTGGGTATGCCATGGCTTTTGTTTGCTGTTCGCGGATGATGGAAGAGATAAATTTATTTCCATACGTGTAAGGCGCTATCTGCACATAATAAAAAGGCAGCTCTTTGTTCCAGGCTTTACGCCAGGCGCCAATCATAGTGGTTAATAATTTGCCGTAGGTATCTGGCGCAATGGTATTGCCTTCGCCCTGGTACCAGATGGCGCCGGCGATGTTGTAATTTGTTATGGGCGCAATCATGCCATTGAATGCGGCGCCAGGTAAATACGGCCACCAGTCATAGTGTTCCTGTTTTGCGGCGGCAGTTTTTAATTCGGCATCATCATTTACCGCACTGGCTTCAGTCCATGTTTCAGCAGGCGTGCCACCCCAGTTGCTGCTGATCAATCCTACCGGCACATTCAAATCAGTATTTAATTTTTTACCAAAAAAATAAGCCGCGGCGCTGAAGGTTTTGAGTGTATTGGAATCGCAGGCCAACCATTCACCACCGCAATTATCCTGCGGGTATTGAGCCGTTGTTTTTGGAATAGTAAAGAACCTGATATTGCTGTTGGCGCAGGTAGCCAATGCCGCCTTGATATCAGCTATACCGCCCCAGCCGTCATTCATCTCCATATTCGACTGGCCGGAGCAAACCCATACTTCACCAATTAATACATTATTCAGCACAATGGTATTTTGCCCTTTCAACGTAATGGTGTAAGGTCCGCCTGCAGCGGGTGTTTGCACCTGTAGCATCCAGCTGGCATCCCTGGTACTTAATACAGAATCTGTTTTATTGTTCCAGGAGGTAGTGACATATATTTTCTCTGCCGGCCCGGCCCAGCCCCACAATTTTACGGAGGATTGCTGCTGCAATACCATATCGTTATTGATAACATTGGGCAAGCGGATATTGGCTTTTAACGCAATCGTAAGAGAAAGTAATGCAACTAACGCAAGTGTTTTTTTCATGAAAAATTATTATTGAATGGTTGTTTGTTATAAAAGGAATTAAATATACGATGCAATTAATTATGCAGTAGCTTTCAATTTTTAAAAGCCGGCGCAATTAAAAATGTAATTCGCTTTGAATATCCTGTTTTAGTACCATGCGCATGATATAAAAACTCATCCGGTTAATTATTAAAATGGTGTGGCTTAATTTCTTTCTTAGTAATAGTGATGGCTTTGTCAATTGGCAGCTATCACTGCATCAAAATTTTCCTGGCTATTTTTTCTCCTGATGTGGTTGTAAATTCTACTAAATAAATGCCGGTTGCCCAGTACCCTGATTGCAACGATACGGCGTTGTTGCCTGCTGCCAGGCTGATGAAAGATCGTTGCATCGCCCTGCCTGACATGTCAGTTATTTTTAAGCCGACGGTTTGGCTTGTCTTTGAAACTATCTTGATGTTGTAATTGTCGCTGTATGGATTCGGGAAGGCGCTTATCACGAGGGATGCCTGCACATCGGCAGGGAATATTGCACAAACACCCGTATTGGGAATATTATTGTCGAGCCAGGTTAAGCGTGCTTCAAGCCAGTTTTTTAAAGCCGATATTTCGCCTTCGTAAGTTGCAGGAACTGGCTCCGGATTGGGCCATAGGTATTGTCCCAACACTGGCCATCGCTGAAAGTGGCGTTGCCTGGCTTCGGCTGTTAGCGAAACGATGGAATCAACCAGATAGTGTAGATGGCTGCTGCTTAAACTGCCAGCCCGCAATTGCCGCCAACGGCAACGCAGGTTATTTTTAAAGGCAGTGTCAGTCATCATTATCTTCCACCAATCGGGCACCTGCCAAAAATCATCGGCGCAAACCGAATTGAACTGGTAACTCCATCCGTCGATGTTACTGCCATTACAATAATTGGCGTTTTTAAATGCAAGGTCGTAGTCCCATACCGGCCCGGCATTTATTTTTCCTCCGTTGCTGTACCTGTCTTTGTTTAAAAAGGTGCTAATGCGGTAACCATCCACATTTCTGCTTACTTCATTTACAATAAAATAATCTATAAACGAATTTTCATCGGCAAAATTTCTCCATCCATTTTGTTTATCCTGGTATTGCGAGCCATGCAACACGGCTTCAAAACTATCTGTGTATTGTTGTATATAATTCTTTTGTGCTGAAGTTATATTTACCTCTTTGGGATAAACATAACTGTATTGAATTCTCCCTCTGTCAGCAGGATACTGCGAAAACCAGGCATTGGCATCTTTATCAATACTAAAAATATATCCACCTGTTACCGCATCGCCGCTATTATCTGTACTGCTTAACGCCGAAATATTTACCCGGCCAGCCTTACGTTTAATTTTTTCCATAAAAACATATACCCCCTGGTATACGCCGTTTATAACCACTTCAACATAGCGGCAATTGGCTGCCCAGTGCCCCATTTCACGGCTCATGGTATAAGCCAGAAAATTATGCAACAGGGTTTTTTCGTTGTAAGGAGCATATAATATCCAGTCACTTTCTGCCGGCAATCCAAAAAGGGATTTATTAATAGAATTGTCACTGCTGTTACGCAACTCAAAACCATATGATTTCATGGGAAACATTTGTGACGATTGTCCTCTTAGTTCAATTCCGATTTTACCGTTGTAGTGATTGAATGAATCGGTAACATTGTTTACTGCATTTCCCGCATTCCATATAATTCCCATATTGGCGGATATTTTCGGATCATCCAATATTTGCCGCCCGTTTGTATTAATAATAATGACAGGCAGATTGGAAGAAGTGAACGTTTGTGCGCCGCAAGGATGAAGGGCGACAATCCATAGCAGTAACAAAATGGTCTTTTTCATATGGCAGTCGTTTGCCGTAAAGTTAAACAGTTCGCTAATGATTGTCTTATCGTTTTTGAAGAATTATTGTTTTAAGGGCAGAAGGCTGTTCGGTTTTAAAAGTATAAAAATGGCATCTGTGCCTTTTAAGGTAATACAATCACGGATGAATTTCAACACTTTTTTATTACAGCCAGATCCGGATAAATTAATTAAAAGGTAACTATACCAGGGCGATACTTGCCCTATTTTTAAACATTGTTTATTAATATTGTTAAAATATCATTAACTGCAACAGTATGAACTACCAATTTTTACCAATTTCCTTTTTTATTTCATTGCTTGTATTTACGCAAGCAGTAGCTGCACAAAATGCTGGCGGCAGCATTGAGGGTAAAGTTGTTACTGCAGATGGTAACCCGGCTTATGTAACCATCGAGCTTAAAAAATATAAAAAGATAACAGTAACCAATAATGCCGGCCAGTTTATATTAACTAACCTGCCCGCTTTAACCGATACAATACGCATTAGTTCCGTGGGATCCCAGCCAACTGTATTAGCGGTATCACTTCAAAAAAACGGGGCAATAGATCTAGGCACCATTCAGCTGGCGTATACTATTGGCCAGTTGCAGGAGGTGGAAGTAAGAGGCCGTACCATTCAATCTTACAAAAGTGAGTATACTTTTCTAAGCACAAAAACGCAGACAGCATTTAAAGATGTACCTCAATCTGTATCAACCATTACCAAAGAAATGATCAGCGACCGGATGGAATTTACTTTGAAAGAGGCCGCTGATGAGGCCGCTGGCGTAAACCATTGTTCTGGCTATGATGATTATACCATCCGGGGTTTTAAGGCCGAAAATGCCCGGCTCATCAATGGTTTAAGAGGATACAATACTACTTATACCAGCGCCATGCTGGTAAACGTGGAAAGAATTGAAGTGGTAAAAGGTCCATCTGCTACTTTATATGGCAACTGCGATCCGGGAGGCACCATCAATCTTGTTACAAAAAAACCATTGACAATAAATAAAGGGGAACTAAATTTTTCAGGAGGCACCTGGAATCATTTTCGTGCTCAGGGCGATATTACCGGGCCATTAAATAAAAGCAACACGTTGCTTTACCGGCTCAATGCAGGCTACGACAATACTGGTTCTTTCCGCGATGAGCTGTATGCCAAATCTTATGAAATTGCGCCCTCTCTTTCTTTTATTCCCAATAACAAAATACAGCTCAACATTGATTTTTCTTTATCACATATCAACACTATTCTTGACCGTGGACAACCAGGATTTCAACAGGATTTTTTGCTGAAGTCAACGCCCATCAGCCTGATAGCGTCTCAGCCAGGTGATTACCTGCATGAAACAGATATTGCCACCAACGTTTTATTCTCTTACAAAATAAACGATCACATCAGTTTTAACAGCGGCTACTTAAATTATCACACACAGCAAAATAATAACGAGCATGGTGTAAAAAGCTATATCACCAATGATTCTGTCAACCTGTTTTTTAATAAATGGAATTATCAAACCAGCACCAATACCTTATCAGAATATTTTATTTTTCGTTTTAATACCGGCAAGTTAAAACACCAGTTGCTGGCAGGGTACGATTATATAACCAGCAGTGTAAACCTGCGGCAAAATTATTACGAGCAGCCTGACATTTTCGGTGCCGGCAGCGGCATTGCAGGTACATTCAGTTTAAAAAATCCACGGTATGTTGCAAGGCCGGTAAATCAATACCAGTTGTCAACGTACAAGGCAGATGCTACCAATGTGGAAGCCTCTATTTATCAAACCCAGGGAATTTATGTACAGGAACAAATCAGCCTTGAAAAATGGAAGTTTTTATTTGGCCTTCGCCAGGATATGTATGAAGCGGGGGATGATGATGCTGCTGACACTTCCGGCAACGACGAAGTAAATGCACTGTTGCCCCGCATTGGTATAGTATACGACCTGAGACCCAATGTAAGTTTATATGCCACGTATAACAAAGGCTTCGATCCATTTGAAGCATCTACCAGCACACAGTTGTTTAATGCGCCGTACAAACCTGTCAACAGCATATTATATGAATTGGGTGCCAAAGCAAATTATTTCAATAATAGGCTAACAGCCTCCGTTTCCCTTTACCAATTAACGCTGCAAAATGTGGCCGTTAACGCCAATGATATCGCCAATCCCAATTTATATGTTCAGCAAGGCACCAACAGATCAAGGGGGATTGAAACAGAAGTCAATGGCAATATTCTTCCCAACCTCAGTATTGCTGCTTCCTGGGCTTACTCTGTGGCAAAAGTGGTTCAAAGTGTAATTAAATCGCAGGAAGGAACCATAGTTGACAATGCGCCAAAAAATACCACCAACTCGTGGATCAAATACAATTTTACAAAAGGTGTATTAAAAGGCTTTGGCGTTGCCGCAGGTCATTCGCAGGAGAGTGTAAGAAATACGCTGACACAGGGTTTCACACTTCCCGGTTACTTTGTACTGAATGCCGGCATCCGTTATAACTATAAACATTTTACCACTGCAATTAACCTGAATAATATTACCAATACAACGTACTGGATTGGCGCATACAACCAGGTAAATAAATGGCCGGGTATGCCACGCAATTTTATGATGAATATTGGCTATAAATTTTAGGCCTTTACAGCAATGACCGGCGTTGGGTTGAAATATTTGAACAACAATCGGATAGATACAACGTATCGCCTTTACTGGATTATAAATAAAAAGTCAATCGTGGTTTAAACAGGTCAGCCCCCTTTATTTTAAATGAAACACTCCGTCATAATTTATTAACCAGCCTTTCCCTTCAGCAATCAATTTCTTTTATTAAATTGCTCCATAAAAATTTTACATGGATAACAGGCGTGATTTTATTAAGAAAGCTGCTTTGCTTACCGGCAGCGCAGGTATAATGCAGGTGTTGCCCGCGGCATTACAAAGGGCGTTAGCCATTAACCCTACCTACGGCAGTACCTGGAAAGATGCGGAACACGTTGTGTTGCTGATGCAGGAAAACCGCTCTTTTGACCATTGCTTTGGCAGCCTACAAGGTGTTCGCGGCTTTAATGATCCCAGGGCTATCCCTTTGCCCAACCAACTACCCGTGTGGTTACAAAGCAATGCGGAAGGAAAAACATATACGCCCTTTCGGCTCAATATAAAAGATACAAAAGCTACCTGGATGCATTCGCTGCCACACTCGTGGGATAACCAGGTTGACGCCCGTAACAACGGAAAATATGATGGCTGGCTGGAAGCAAAAAGACCAGGAAAGCCTTACACAGACATCCCTATGACATTGGGATATTATACCCGTGAAGACATCCCGTTTTATTATGCCATGGCCGATGCCTTTACGGTATGTGACCAGCATTTCTGTTCATCCCTTACGGGTACTACCCCCAACCGGTTATACTTTTGGACAGGTGCCTTGCGGGAAGATGCCTTGTCAAAAGCAAGGGTTAGAAACAGTGATACTGACTATGACCAGCAAGCTGCCTGGAAAACATTTCCTGAACGGTTGGAAGAACATGGAGTAAGCTGGAAGATTTACCAGAACGAACTCAGCGTGGGTGCTGGATTTGAAGGAGAAGAAGATTCGTGGCTGTCAAACTTTACGGATAATCCCATTGAATGGTTTTCACAATACAACGTAAAATTATCAAGAGGCTATATTGATTTTTTACAAAAAGCGGAAGGCCTTATCCAGTTAAAAATAGCCGCCCTGGCGGAGCAACAAAAAACCATGGCTGCCACTGAAACAGAAAAAAATGTAAAAGTTATTAAAAGCCTGAAAGATTATCTCGTAGTAGTAAGTGCCGACAAAAAAGTGTACACTACCGAAAAATACAATAGCCTTACCGCTTTTGAAAAAAACATTCATGACAAAGCTTTTACTACCAACCACCAGGATGCTGATTTTCATGAACTGACAGAAATGGTGTATGAAAATAACGGCCAACAGGAGCAAATGAAAATTCCTAAAGGCGATATATTGCACCAGTTCCGGCAGGATGTAACCGACGGAAAGCTTCCCACTGTTTCGTGGATTGTGGCACCCGAAAATTTTTCTGATCACCCTACTTCGCCCTGGTATGGCGCCTGGTATATTTCTGAAGTAATGGATATCTTAACAAAAAATCCTGAGGTATGGAAAAAAACCATTTTTATAGTTACCTATGATGAAAATGATGGCTGCTTCGATCATGTTCCCCCCTTTGTACCTGCGCATTCCGCAAAACCCGAAACGGGGGCAACCACCGGCATCAGCACCGTGGATGAATTTGTGACGATGGAACAGGAACTAAAAGAACAGGAAAAAGAAGACAGGAGAGAAGGTCCGATCGGACTAGGCTTTCGGGTGCCCATGCTAATTGCCAGCCCCTGGAGCCGCGGTGGCCAGGTTTGCTCTGAAGTATTTGACCATACATCTCCCCTGCAGTTTCTTGAAGCATTTATAAGTGAAAAAACCAGTAAGCCTATAAAAGAAACCAATATCAGCCAATGGCGCAGAACGGTTTGCGGTAACCTTACTTCAGCCTTTAAGCCTTATAATGGTGAAGCGATTGCCATGCCTGCATTTCTGCAGAAAGAAGCCTTCCTTCAATCTGTACACCAGGCTAAATTTAAAAACGTGCCGGATAATTATAAAGCCCTTAGCCCAGCTGATATCGAACTTATTCACCGGGATCCAACCAGTTCCCCTTACCTGCCACCGCAGGAAAAAGGCATCAGGCCAGCCTGTGCATTACCCTACGAATTGTATGCAGACGGAACATTGGGTACTGATAAAAAACAATTTACCATACAATGCAAAGCCGGCAATATTTTGTTTGGCAAAGCGG
Source organism: Ferruginibacter sp. (assembly GCA_025362765.1). GTDB lineage: Bacteria > Bacteroidota > Bacteroidia > Chitinophagales > Chitinophagaceae > Ferruginibacter. The sequence goes on from JANYFI010000755.1 coordinate 8,271, forward strand.
CCAGCGGCTCGGCGTTTAATGTATATGCGCATGGAAAACACCGTGACACTACCGGCAACAAAATGGAAACAAACAGAAACTGGTCTCTTACCACATCCCCCGGCAAACCGGTAAGTTACCACTGGAATTTAAACGATTTTGAGCAGGAACAATACCAGTTGACCGTATACGGACCCAATGGTTTTTACCGTATGTTCAGCGGCAACAGCAACGATCCTGCAATAGAAACGACCTACGGGTACGAACTTAATAAAAGTGGAAAAGCAACGGGCAACCTGTTGCTGCAACTGCATAATAAGTCTGCCAAAAACCTGGAAATTTACCTGCGGGACAATGCCTATAAACAAGCTGCACAAACGATTACCCTGGCAGCTAACCAAACAAAAAAACTGGTATTGGATATTGCCAGGCAGTTTAACTGGTACGATTATTCGCTGACTGTTAAGGGCAATAACCTTTTTCAAAAAAGATTTGCAGGCCATGTGGAAACCGGCAGGCAAAGTTTTACAGATCCGTTGATGGGACAGGCGACACATGTATAAGCAGGCAAACGCAAAATATTTTATTGATACCCACAATTGTTGTGGGTATCAATTTTTTTTATAGGCAATTAATAATTCGCAGGATAAAGTAATGCCTGCGATTAAAAATCCGGGCATGATGGCGAATGAATGTAGGATTTTACCCAGGGTACAGTCCCGATTATTTTGTACTTAAAATCTGCGAACAATGCCGCCGGTGTTAGTTTCGTTTTTTACTGCGCCGGTGACAGGAACATGCCGGTGCCGGTGCTTAGAATGCGTAAGTTGTAGCAGGCTTGCATTTAAAATTCTCTCCGTTTTTATATCCTTCTTTTTAAAGGTTGCAACTCTTAACACCCCTGTCAGGCGCCAATTTGGGATGTATCTGTGCAATAGGCCGTATTCAAACACATTGTGTTAATTTGAACTGAATGCTTTGATATTGGTATTTTTTTAACCATATTGTATAGCAATTCCCATCCTCGCCAAAAACCAGCGCTTATTTCCGCAACAAGGTTGATCCCGTTTACTCATAAAAAAAGGAAGTAAACATTTGTCCATTTTCCAGCGTGTGCTACAATGATACCATTCAAACTCTTAGTACCAGCAGTGTTAACCTGCTTAAAAAAAGTATACCTGTTACTGCCGCTGTTGCTATTGTATTCAACCGGTATAGGCCAGGCGATTTCTTTTAAAGACAGCATCGCAATTATTTCAGATAGCAGGCAGCCCCAGTTGGTAATTCAACAGCTGCCCCTCGCAAATCTCCATTTTATAAAAGAACGGTACAACCGCATTGATATTGGCCTTGTAAAAAACGATTATCATTATTTCCTGCTCAAATTAACCGCTACAGATTCCCTGCTGCCACTAAGGTATTTATCCATCGACAATACCAGTCTCGACATCCTGCAGGTATATAAAATGACTGCCAACGGATCAGGCGTATTGCTTTACCAGGGCGGCAGCAGCATGGCTTTCAATACCAACAGAAAGTATGTATGGCATACGGCGCCATTGGATATTGGTAAACTTCCTTCTTATTATTTGGTGGCAATTAAGGCCCCCTACAAAAATCTCAATGTGCGGTATGATATTATTGAAGCCGATGCATTGCAACAACGATACGAAGTGTACCAGCGCTATGTGTTTTTTTACATGGGTATTGTAAGTATGATTGCCTTCGTAATGCTGATTGCATTTGTGTTATTCAGGAAAGCGGTGTTTGGTGCCTACCTCGGGTACACTATCTGCGCCGGTGGCTGGATACTGACGCATTACGGCTGTATCTTTCCGCTGTTATATCCC
>JANYFI010000835.1 GCA_025362765.1 Ferruginibacter sp.
CGTTGCCCGTTAAAGCACCGGTAATAGCGGCAGTGGGAGAAGCCAATATTGCGACCGTTACAGCACTCCTTGGTGAGGACAATCCACAAAAAACGCCTTCAGCGTAATAGGTGGTTTCGTTGGTGAGCGGCGGTATTGAAAAACCCCGCCCGTTATTCACAAGGTTTCCGGCAACAGGTGCATCATACCAGCTAATTGCCCCGATGCCATCAGCGCTTAATGTAAGCGTACTTCCGTTACAAATAGTTTGATTGGTTGTTATGGGTGCAGCCGGCGTAGTACATGTATAGCCAGGTTGTATCGCCGTCATGATGGCATAAGGCCCATAAGTATTATCAATAAAATTCAAATTGCCCGAATGATCAATAACCATATTTTGTGGATTATTGTATCCCGAAACCAATAACGACACAGTGCCATCCGGGGTAACTTCCTGTATCTCGTTCGGCCAGTTCATCTGGTCAATAAAATAAAGGTTGCCATTGCTATCCGTAAGCATACTTTGCGGATAATAATTACCACTCACAAAGGAAGTAACGGTGCCATCAGATGTAACTTTTTTTATGTCAAATGGCCAATTCATCTGGTCCACAAAATAGAGGTTACCAGCAATGTCAACCGTTAAATTCTGCGGATTGTAATCGCCGGATACAAATGAGGAAACAGTACCGTTAGGGGTTATTTTTTTTATTTCATTCGGCCAGTTATTCTGATCAATGAAATAAATGTTTCCAAGGTTATCGGCCGTTAGGTTTTGCGTATTAAAATCGCCTGTAGCTAATGAAGAGACTGTACCATCCGGAGCAACTTTCTGTATCGCTGTCGGCCAATTCATCTGGTCTAAAAAAAAGAGATTACCCAAATTATCGGAAGTTAAATATTGAGGATAATAATTACCCGAAACAAATGAAGAAAAGGTGCCGTCTGGCGTAATTTTTTTTACTTCATAGGGCCAGTTTGACTGGTCAATAAAATAAAGGTTACCTGCATTGTCAAGCGTTAAATTTTGGGGATTGTAATTTCCGAAAAGCAGTACTGACAGGACACCTTGTGGTGTTAGCTTACTGATTTGCAGATTCCAGTTAACGTCGTAATTAACAAAGTAAAAATTACCAGCCGCATCCGTTACCACGTTGGTTGGGTTATTTACACCGGGGCCAAAATCATAATAGGTAGATGCGTTTTGTGCAAACAGGCTGCTACTCAAAAAAAATAAGTACAACAAACAAATACAGCTGATTAATTTTCCTTTCCTTTTCATGTAAGTAATTATAAATAACACAATACTCATTTGCATAAAACAAGGTGTTTACGCCCGCCACTGGCGTAACACAATTTGCCAGTTTTAATAGTAATAATCAAACTGAATTCTGTCATTGACAGATAGTACATAACCGCCATTGTTTACAGCGTTATAGGTGAGTGTATTACCCACCACCGTATAAGCATTGTTGCTGATTCTAATACCATTTACAAACATTTTCACCTTACTGTTAACCGATGGCGACTGGCTTAATGTAAAATCTGTTTGAGTGCTGGCGGCACTCTGCTCGTCAGCCACTTCCCGTACCGGAACAAGCGTAGCTGCGGTGAGGTAGGTATTGTTATCAATACTGCCATCTGCTTTCAGGAATTCGTTGGCACTACCGCCTGCTTTACTAATCGAGCCCGCGGTTAAACCTCCGGTAAAAGTTTTATCCCCCCCAATGGTTTGTGTATTAGTCAAGTCAACAAAATTCTGGGTATCAGACCCGGTACCGCCATTTTCGATGGCAACAATACCTGTCAAAACATTTGCGGTGGATGCTCCCTGTGAACCTTGAGGACCGGTTGAGCCGGTTAACCCCTGGATACCTTGAGGACCGGTGGCGCCATCAGCCCCGGTTTCGCCTGTTAATCCTGTTGAACCTTGCGGACCGGTTGCACCATCTGCGCCGGTAGCTCCTGTTAAACCTTGTATGCCTTGAGAACCTGTTGCGCCTGTTAATCCTTGGACGCCCTGTGGGCCGGTTGCGCCATCAGATCCTGTTGCTCCTGTCAATCCAGTCAATCCTGTTAAACCTTGAATTCCCTGAGCACCAGTAACGCCTGTTAATCCTGTTAAACCTTGTATGCCTTGGGGACCAGTTGCACCATTTGCGCCGGTCAAGCCTGTTAAACCTTGTATGCCTTGAGGACCAGTTGATCCATCAGCACCAGTCGCTCCTGTCAAACCCGTTAATCCTTGAATTCCCTGAGCACCGGTGGCGCCTGTTAAGCCTTGGATTCCTTGCGCACCAGTGGCTCCAGTCAATCCTGTTAAACCCTGTATGCCTTGTGCACCAGTCGCACCATCAGCTCCTGTTGCTCCTGTCAATCCTATTAATCCTTGTATGCCTTGAGGACCGGTGGCGCCATCAGCTCCTGTCAAGCCGGTTAATCCTTGTATTCCCGGAGCACCAGTAACGCCTGTTAATCCTTGAATACCCTGTGGGCCAGTTGAACCAGTTAACCCTTGTAGGCCTTGTGCACCAGTCGCACCTGTCAATCCTGTTAAACCCTGGATGCCTTGAGGACCGGTGGCACCGGTTGCGCCATTTCCGGCCGTGCTGGTTCCGGTCGCGCCGGCAGCACCAGTCGCACCCGCCCTGTCGCGCTGTCTACCGAGAGTCGCGCGCGGCGCGCCTGCGTATTGCGGACGACCTCGATCGGCG
>JANYFI010000836.1 GCA_025362765.1 Ferruginibacter sp.
GTTTTGGCTCGTTAATAACCGGCCTCGCCATTTATAAACCGGTTCAGTTTTATTATTTGGCCTGGATTTGTGGGGATATCATTTTGCCCGCATCCTGCATTTTGCATTAACCATAGGCTATGTATTTTTCTTTTTGATCCATATAGTACAAGTGATTTTGGCCGGTTGGAATAACTTCCGGTCGGTAATATCTGGCTTTGAAGTGATTAACAAACCCGATCCGAAACCCATTGTTGAAACCCCGGCACCAGCAGATGAAAAACCTATTCAGTAAAAAAAATAAAGGCCTTAAAAAAGGCTGACGTGCAGGATTTTTCCGGCTCATCAGAATCAACCTTGGCGGGCGACGCCAGAATTAAGCATCATAATTTCAACTGGAAAATCTATCCATATACCGTAGAATATGAAGTGGAAACTGCGTTAAAAGGAATTTTTTATTTGCCTAGCTGGGTACCGGTTGACGACGAAAATCTCGCAGTCGAAAAAAGTAAGCTCATTGTGAAATGCCCTGCTGATTATGGGTTACGTTTTAAAACATTTATGTACAATAAAGAACCGCTGGTTACAGATAGTAAGCAGGGAAAGCAATATGAATGGTCAGTTGAAAAATTGCCGGCGATTGAAAAAGAAAGGTATCAGCCGGAATGGTACAAAATAACCCCCTCCGTTTTTTTAGCCCCCACGGCATTTGAAATACAACACTATGCCGGCTCAATGAGCGACTGGAAAGGACTGGGAAAGTTTATTTATACGCTTAACGCCGGAAGAGACCAATTGCCGGATAATATCAAGCGCCAGGTGCATGCTTTAACAGACGGTCAAAGTTCACTCAATGAAAAAATTAATATCCTGTACCAGTTCCTGCAAAAAAATACCCATTATATCAGCATACAACTGGGTATTGGAGGCTGGCAAACATTCGATGCCAATTATGTAGCCACCAAGGCTTATGGAGATTGCAAGGCGCTGAGTAATTACATGTATTCTTTATTAAAGGAAGCGGGGATAAAATCCAACTATGCGATTATAAAGTCGGGTGATTACAATAGTTCATTTATGGCTGATTTTCCCTCTAACCAGTTTGATCATGTGATTGTTTGTGTACCACAGCCTGCAGATACGGTATGGCTGGAATGTACCAGTCAAACACTGCCTGCGGGCTATTTGGGTGCGTTTACCAGTAACAGGAATGCGTTGCTTATTGATGAGACGGGAGGTACACTGGTACGCACACCGGTATACAATAAAAATGATAACCTGCAGGCCAGAAAAATTACAGCTACAGTGGATGCCGATGGAAAAATGACAGCGGTTATTCGTACAAAATACCGGGCCGAGCAACAGGACAACCTGCATGGTATGTTGAATGCTTTATCCAAAGAAAAAGTGTCTGAAAGGTTAAAGGAAGAAATGAACCTGCCATCTTATGATATCACCAAATTTGAATACCATGATGAGAAGGGAAGGCTGCCTGCAATTGATGAAGAAATAGAACTTGTAGCTAATAATTTTTCTACCGTATCGGGAAGAAGGTTATTTTTTAATCCCAATGTATTAAACAGATCAGCTACTAAATTACCCGATGCAAAAGACAGGAAATATGATATTAAAATAGCAGCGCCCTTTACTGATATTGATTCGGTGGAGATAACCATGCCGGCAGGTTATATGTCAGAAAGTATTCCCGCTGATATTACCCTGGATACAAAATTTGGAATTTATCACACCTCCATAACAGTGAAGGATAATAAAATTTTCTATACCAGGTATTCCCAGCGTAACGAGGGCGTTTATCCACCAACAGATGCAGTTGCCCTGGCTGATTTCTTTAACAAGATATATGCTGCTGACAGAACCCCATTGGCATTTGTAAAAAAACAGTAATACTTGCAATCAAGCTATCTTTTGCCAATGCGGGTTGTTGCCTGAAACGGGCAGGTCTTTGCCGTAAATACACCTGTAGACTTTACGCTTTGGCAGCAATTTCCTATTTCTTATCTTTGCCGTTCACTCAATAGTTTGCAGCAAATGGCATTAATAAAAAGCATATCAGGCATCAGGGGTACAATTGGCGGTAAAACAAATGACAACCTCACTCCATTGGACGTGGTTAAATTTACCGCCGCCTATGGAACCTTGTTAATGAAGGAAGGAGACAATAGAAAAATTGTGTTGGGCCGCGATGGCCGCATTAGTGGCGCCATGGTAAAAAATCTTGTTATCAGCACGCTAAATGCATTGGGTTTTGATGTGGTAGACCTCGACTTAAGCACCACCCCAACTGTAGAGATGGCGGTGGTTTTTGAAAATGCCGCAGGCGGTATTATTCTTACTGCCAGCCATAACCCTAAAGAATGGAATGCGTTAAAATTACTCAACAGCAAAGGTGAATTTATCAACGCGGCCGAAGGTGCCGAAGTATTAAAGATTGCCGCGGCGGAAGATTTCTCTTTTGCACCGGTAGATAAATTAGGTACCACAACGGTAAAGGAAGATGCGTTACAAAAGCACATTGACGCTGTTGTAAATTATGATTTAGTGGATGTGGCGGCCATAAAGAAGGCAAAGTTTAAAATAGTAATTGATGCGGTAAATAGTACCGGCGCCTTTGCTGTACCTGAGTTATTAAAGGCCCTTGGTGTAAAAGATATTGTAGTACTCAACGGGGAAGTTAATGGAAAGTTTGCCCACAATCCTGAGCCGCTGCCTGAACACCTTACTGGTTTAAGTGCGGAGGTGGTAAAACAAAATGCCAGCCTTGGCATTGCCGTAGATCCTGATGTGGATAGGTTGTGTTTTGTATGTGAAGATGGCAGTATGTTTGGCGAAGAGTATACGTTGGTGGCAGTAGCTGATTATGTGTTGAGCAGAAAAAAAGGAAATACCGTTTCCAATATGTCATCTACCAAAGCGTTGAAAGATGTTACTGTGATGCATGGCGGTGACTATTTTCCGAGTGCCGTTGGCGAAGTAAATGTGGTAACTAAAATGAAGGAGGTAAATGCCGTGATTGGAGGCGAAGGAAACGGCGGTATCATTGTACCTGATTTACATTATGGCCGCGATGCTTTAATTGGTATAGCCTTGTTTTTAACTCACCTGGCCAACAGTAAAAAAACCATCAAACAATTAAGAAATACTTATCCTGGTTATTTTATCAGCAAAAATAAAATTACGCTGTCAGGCAGGGTAAATGTGCAAACGATCTTTGAAAAAATAAAGGATAAGTATAAAAATCAGCCTATTAATGCAGAGGATGGTTTAAAAATTGAATTTGACAATGACTGGGTGCATTTGCGCACCAGCAATACGGAACCCATCATTCGGATTTACGCCGAGAGTAATTTTGAAACTACAGCGGATAATATCGCTAAAAGATTGATGAAGGATATTAATGAAATGATTTAGTGAATGGTGAGTGTAGAATATTGAACAGTCAATGGACAATTGTCAATAGTTCTCCAATTTCTTTAAGTCTATAACCTCTTTTTTTATAGCGCCTATTAACCATTGATCATAATTAATGTGAAAAAATAATTCGTATGTCAGCATTTAAATGAGCAGCTACCATTAACAATTCACCACTCATTACCGACCATTCACCATTGACCAGATATGAACAGAATTTACTTTGATAATGCCGCCACCACTTCGCTGGAACCACAGGTGCTGGAAGCAATGATGCCATACCTGGTTGAAAAATTTGGTAATCCATCATCCATATATTCCTACGGCAGAGAAAC
>JANYFI010000006.1 GCA_025362765.1 Ferruginibacter sp.
GGCAATAAAAAAAGCGCTGGAGCTGATATAATTGGCAGGATGATGCTAGGAGGTACGCCATATAAAAGGCATGCTATCAGGTACAGTGATATTATGCAGGGTGGCAAAATAGTTATTTATACCCGGTAAAATAATTTTATAAAAAGCTATTAGTAGCCAAATGTACCTAAAAAATAGTACATTTGGCTACTAATAGAAATGGGCATGGCTAAAATTATTATTGGCAGGGAAGAAGAAAAAGCTATATTGAACGAGTTGCTTGATGATTCAGTAGCTCAGTTGCTGGCGATTTATGGCCGCCGGAGAATAGGTAAAACTTACCTGGTAAAAACTTTTTTTGCAGATCACCTGGCTTTCGACTGCAGTGGAGCAGCGAATGGATTGCTGGCGACACAGCTTGAAAATTTCAGCGTACGACTGGCGGAATGTTTTGGCATAAAAAAGATGGAAACACCTGCTACCTGGCAAGCTGCATTCCGGTTGCTGGAAGCTTCCTTAAAAAAAAACAAGACAAAGAAAAAGCGGGTTATATTTTTTGATGAACTGCCGTGGCTGGATACACATAAGTCAGGGTTTCTTTCTGCGTTTACTTATTGGTGGAATATGTATGCGGCGGCAGATAAAACCCGGTTAGTGGTGATATGTGGATCAGCTGCATCCTGGATGATTAAAAAAGTGGTTAATAATAAAGCGGGTTTACATAATAGAATTACACGCAGCATCAGGCTGATGCCATTTAACTTAAAAGAAACGCAGGCTTATCTCTTATATAGAAAGATAAATTTAACCCGGTATCAGGTGTTACAGTTGTATATGATCATGGGCGGTGTACCGCATTATCTTAATACGATATTACCGGGTAAAAGCATTGCGCAGTCTGTGCAAAAAGTTTGTTTTACAAAAGATGGGTTACTTAAAAATGAATTTAGTAATCTGTACGGGGCGCTTTTTGCCAATGCAGATAAGCATATTATGGTTGTGCGTTTGCTGGCATCCAAAGCAATGGGATTAACCAGGGGCGAGATTGTTTCCGGTATTAAAAACATTAGTTCAGGTGGCACGCTATCGCTGGTATTAACTGAACTTTTAGAATCTGGCTTTATAGACAAAGTACTTCCATTTGAGAAAAAAAGTAAGGATACTATTTACAGGCTTACGGATGAATTTACAGGTTTTTATTTTCGTTTTATGACAGGTGCCGGTGTGGGTAGTGGCTGGGTACAGGTGCAGCAGTCTGCTGCTTTTCAAATATGGTGTGGATTTGCTTTTGAAAATATTTGTATTCGGCATATTGAGGCCATTAAATCTGCGCTTGGAATAAGCTCGGTTTATACAGAGCAAAGCTCCTGGCGATTGCATGGTTCGAAATCAAAGTCGGGTGCGCAAATTGATTTATTGATAGATCGGAAAGACGACTGTATAAATATGTGTGAAATGAAATTTTACAATACGGAATTTATTGTAACAAAAAAGTACGCTGCTGATTTGGCCAATAAAAGGGCGGCATTTGTAAATGATTCCAAAACAAAAAAGGCAATATTCGTTACACTGATCAGCACTTATGGAGTAAGAGAGAACGAATATAAACTGCAACAAAATCAGGATACGGTGTTGATGAACGATTTATTTCAATAACCTCATTAAATTTATTGGTAGCCAAATCGGGGTAAAAAATCATAGATTTGGCTATTAATAAGGTAATTAGAAAATTAATTATGCCAGGCTTTATCAGGAGTTTTATAAAAAACATCGTTATACTATTGTTGCTACCCATAGCAATACAGGCGCAATTGGTTTACAGCGTAAAAAATTATGGCGCCAAAGGCGATGGCAAAACTTTAGATGGCAAAGCTATCAACAAAGCGATTGATGCAGCGGCAAAGGCAGGCGGCGGCACGGTGTATTCCCCGCAGGAAATTATTTTACAGGATCCATTCATTTGCAAAGCAACGTGGCTTTATATATTGACCAGGGTGCAATTGTTTTTGCAGCGCCGGTGAGTTCGGCCAACGGCTATGATGAAGAAGAAACTGGTCCAAATAATGAATATGAAGATCCAGGCCACCAACATTGGCATAACAGTTTAATATGGGGCGATAGCCTGCATGATATTGCCATTGTTGGAACAGGATTAATCAATGGAAAAAATTTGTATAGGGCTCGGGTAAAAGGCGATAAGCAAAGTGCTAATAAAGCCATCGGTTTGGTGAGATGCAGGAATGTAATTATTCGCGATATTTCAATTTTGCATGGAGGATGGTTTGGTATTTTGGCAACCGGGGTTGATAATTTTACATTGGATAATGTGAAGTTTGATACCAATAGGGAGGGCCTTGATATTGATTGCTGCTACAATGTACGGGTATCTAATTGTCTGGTGAATTCACCGTATGATGATGCCATTTGTTTGAAGAGCACATTTGCGTTGGGGTATTTTCGCTCAACGCAAAATGTAGCGATTACCAATTGCCAGGTAAGTGGTTATGATGAAGATACCTTGCTTGATTGAACTTATCAACGCACAGATAATCCTCACTATCATTTTTCGCCAACGGGCAGAATAAAATTCGGCGCAGAATCAAACGGTGGATTTAAGAATATTACCATTTCAAATTGTGTATTTGATTATTGCTATGGTCTTGCATTGGAAAGTGTTGATGGAGTGTTGCTTGAAGATGTTGCCATTAACAACATTGCGATGCGTGATGTTGTGAGTGCCCCGGTTTTTATTCGCCTTGGGGCACGTATGCGCAGGCCTGCAAACACGCCTGTTGGCGAAATAAGAAGAGTGATCCTCAGTAATATTATTTCGTATAATTCCGCTGGCAATTATGCATGCGCCATCAGTGGAATTCCAAACCATGATATTGATGATATAACTTTAAGCGATATCAAAATGTATTTCAATGGCGGAGGCAATAAGTTACAATCGGATACCATTCCGGAAAATGAAAAAAATTATCCTGCGCCGGGAATGTTTGGTGTAAGTCCTGCTTATGGCATGTTTATTCGCCCTGCAAAAAATATTAAATTGTCAGATGTTGAATTTTATTTTTTGAATGATGACAACCGTCCCGCATTTTATTTAAATGCTGTCAAAGGCATTTGTATGTTTCCTATAACGCCGCAGCAAAAAGAGGGTGTACCGTCCAATCATACAAAAGGATGTTTCAGCTATAACGATTGTACAAAGCCCCGCTTTAAAAAGCGAGTAATAATTTTTTATGATGAAAAAGAGAACCATTTACCTGTTACTGATTGTTTACATGTTGGTAGCAGTATCCTTTACAACGTTGGCGCAACAACAGCATAAGCTATCCGACCCAAAAGCTACTAAAGAAGCCCGGGCATTATATGCTTACATCAATGATATGTTTGGCAAAAAGACATTATCAGGGCAAATGTTCTCTGGCTGGGGTTTTGACGAAATCAATTACGTGCACACCATCACAGGCAAGTATCCGGCTATTAAAGGCTTCGATTTTATTCAGTCATCATTGAACGATTCAGTTGTAAAAGGGGCTATCCAATGGTGGAAAGAAGGTGGTATTCCTACCATCATGTGGCATTGGGGCGCACCGGGCATTGGCGAAGGATATCCTAACAGCAAAAAGAGAATTGACATCACTAAATGCTTTCAAAAAGGAACGGTTGAATATGAGTCGTTTTGGACAGAATTGAAAACAAAAGGGGATCTGTTGGAACGCCTGCAAAAAGAAAAAATACCGGTTTTATGGCGCCCGTTTCATGAGCTGAATGGAAATTGGTTTTGGTGGGGCAAACAAGGCTCCGACAATTTTAAACGTTTGTGGACAACGATGTACGATTATTTTGTAAACGATAGAAAATTAAACAATTTAATATGGGTACTCTGCTATACCGGCGAGCCGGACAGTGCCTGGTATCCCGGTGATAAATATGTTGATATAGCCGGAGCTGATACCTATAATAAAGGTGATAGCTCAATGCCGCTGATGTATAAAGCCGTGAAAGATATTACCGGCACCCGCGTGCCAATAGCTTATCATGAATGTGGTACGCCTCCCGATCCTGATAAGTGTTTGAAAGATGGCACAATTTGGTCGTGGTGGATGGAATGGCATACGGACTTCATACGCAAAGTTGATCCGGCGTATTTGAAGCGAGTGTATCACCACGACTTAATCATCACCCGGGATGAAGTGCCGGATATTATGAAAGTGTATGGGAAAAAGTAACGAAATAAGAGTCTTTACGAGATAAATAATTGTATGATAAAATTAATAGTCATCTTGCGCCGGGTGGCGGTTGGGCTGCGCAAATTATTAAGCAATAAGGGCAATTGTTATAGATGTGATTTTAATGGTTTTAGGGTAGTGTGTAGCGGTGAAACAGATCTGTGGGTAACAATGTTTCTTTGCTGATTCTATGTGCAGGCATAGGCAGTAAGTTTACTGAAATTGCATTATTATTATGCAGAAGGCTTTTCGTTAATTGACGCAATGTCTTCAGTTCCCGCCGCTATCCGTTGAGAGGCATTACCGGAAATTCCTATGATTTTATATGTAGGTTTTATTATCGAAGACGCGGCAGCAAAATAAGCTAATCTTTTATTTGCGACTAAAAAAGCATTTCATTATATCCTCGCCTGGTAAGTAAACAACTCGAAGTAGCGTCCTTTTTTGGCAATCAATTCATCGTGGTTGCCTCTTTCTGCAATTTGGCCGGCTTCTATTACCAGTATCTGGTCAGCCTTGCGGATGGTGCTTAGGCGGTGGGCAATTACAAAGGTGGTTCTGCCCTTCATCAGTTCATTTAAACTTTGCTGAATTAACGCTTCACTTTCTGTATCGAGGCTGGAGGTAGCTTCATCTAACAAGATAATTTTTGGGTCGGCCAATATCGCTCTTGCAATGGCAATCCGTTGACGCTGGCCACCCGATAACTTGATGCCACGCTCGCCAATAATCGTATCCAGGCCCAGTTCAAAACGGTCGGTAAATTCATTCACGTAGGCAGAGTTCACAGCTTTCGACAATCTTTCTTCGCCGGCCTGCGGACGGGCAAATAAAATGTTTTCACGAATGGTGCCTTCAAACAAAAAGTCGTCCTGCAATACAACGCCCAGGTTTTTGCGATACTCGCTCAAGGTGATTTTACTTAAATCAATTCCATCAATGGTAATGGTGCCTGAGTCGGGCGTAATAAAGGAAGCGGCAAGACTGGCGATGGTTGTTTTACCGGAACCGGAACTACCTACCAATGCCGTAACCGAACCGGCAGGCGCATCAAAGCTGATGCCTTTTACCACTTTTTTTCCATGCTCGTAGGAGAAGGTAACCTCTTCAAATTTAATATCACCTTTTATAGAAGGCAACTGGATTGTTCTGGCGGCGTCATCATTTTCAGGAGCCATATTCATTATCTCCTGCGTGCGGTCCAGCCCGGCAAATGCCTCGGTTAATTGGCTGCCGATATTGCTCATCTGCACAATGGGCGCAATCATAAAACCAAGATAAAGCGTAAACGAAATAAACTCGCCAAAGGTTAGCGTATTGTGGATGATCATGTAACCGCCAATACCCATAATACCTGCCGAAGCCAAACCCAACAGCAGCGTAGCCGAGCTGGTAATGATTGCCGTGGAAGTAAGACTTTTTTTTACGTTTTGAAATAATTGCTCTACGCCTTTTTCAAAAGTTTTGTTCTCCTGCTCTTCTGCATTAAATCCTTTTATCACCCTTACGCCATTGATGGATTCGGTAAGCCGCCCTGTTACGTCGGCATTGATAACGCCCCGCATTTTAAAAATCGGGCGTATATAAGTAAATGCCTTGGCTGCCACTACCGCAAATAGTGCTACCGGAACCAGTACATAAAAAGTCATCATCGGGCTAATCCTTATTAACAATACCAGGGAAATAACCGCCGTTAGTAAGCCACCAATCAACTGAACCAGTCCGGTGCCTACGAGGTTGCGTACACCTTCTACATCGTTCATTATGCGGCTAACCAACGCACCGGATTTGTTGTTGTCGAAATAACTAATGGGCAGTGAGAGAATTTTTTTCTGCACTTTTATTCTTAGTTGAGAAATCAGGTGCTGCGCCTCTACACTTAAAATTTTTGTAAGCATATACGAGGTAACAGACTGCACGATGATAGATCCGCTAACGACTGTTATCAATACTTTCAGCATGTGTAAATCCTTTTTTACAATCACATCATCCAGCAGGTATTTGGTAGCACCGGGCAATACCAGGCTCGCCAGTCTGCTAATTACAATCAGCAGCAACCCAACAAAAACAATCTTTCTGCGTGGCCAGATAAATTCTTTGAAAGCCTGCTTTAGGGTAACGGACTGTTTTGCTTTACTCATGGCATTTTTTTTAATGACTGCAAAGGTAATCGTTGAATAAAATTTAGTTTGAAAAGATTGTAACTGGATGATGATGTATTTGCCATAAGGTGATCATCGGCGGAAACAGAAGTTGGGATACCGGTAATGATCGCTCACCCCAAACTGTCAGTTGAAGATGTAAAAATGATGGTTACCTTCATCCTGGCAATGAAAAATTAATTCTTTTATAGGTTCTGATAAAATTACCAACTTCGTTTAATATAC
>JANYFI010000410.1 GCA_025362765.1 Ferruginibacter sp.
CAAATTTAAAATTGCCTTTGTTTAAATACAATTTATTAGTCGTCATGTTGCCAGTAAAATAAATGTCCGGCAGGCCATCGTTATTTACATCGCCTACAGCAACGCCACCCCCATTGTATAAATATTCGTATGTAAGGATATTGTAATCCTTATCTTCTTTTATATCGTTGCTGAAATGTATATTGGAGGAGGATGCTGTTATTTCTGAAAACAAGGTTGTATCAACATGACGGCAGGAAGCTGCGGCAATCAGCACCAGGAAAATAAACAGGTTATGCAGGAAGGACAGTTTCATAAATTTATATATGCAGAAATCAATGTTGTACATTTATTACAACAGGCAAAAATAGTGTTGGCCGAATTAACAGCCATGTGCATATTTTTTTCAGTCAGCAATATACAATTCCTCATTGATACGGATATCAATTAATACCTTGTTGAAGGTAAAATAATAGTAGCATATATAGTTGACGTTTCTATCAGATGAAAGGTTTTAACTGATTAGACTGATATTAATTCACACAAGTTGGAAGTACTCAAAAGATTACCTTGCAAACAATAAAATATTTTATGGACGATCATTTTGAAATACCTGTAGTGTACAACGGAAAAGAGTTGTCATTACCCGCCAGGTTGGTGTCGGCTGGCTATATAACGAGAATAGAAGTTACCGTTGAAAATGATGTCATTTTATTTGAACCGGATGAAGAAGGTGGCTACAGGGCGATGTTCAACCACCTTACGGAAATAGATAAAACAGTTGTGCCTGTTGAACTTTTACAGAAAATAGTAAGCGTGTTGAAAAGCGCAAACAAATAATACTTAGCACCAAACCGGCTGTAGCAACCTACTCATTTTAACCAGATGCCTTTCAACGCTTCCAGCATGTGCTGGTTGACACCCAGATAGCTTATCCAGCGCGAGACGATTATTTTTTGCGTATAATTTTTCTTTTACAACCTTAAAAATATTTTCTTTTTATAAAGAAAATAACACAACCCCCAGGCAACGCTAAATACACAGAACGATGAAATAATTTCTCTCATCATTTCGGGTACGTGAATAACTTGCATTAAACCGTTGGTAATAACTTTTAAATAATTCTCGAACCATCGGTCGCCTACAATCTCAAAAAACAGGTATATAAAAAGCGAGTTCATTCCCACAATAGTAAAAAACTGTAAATTTTTATGGTGATTTTTCAGGTCTATCCACCAGTAACAAAAAGACAATCCAGCTAAAGCCCAGCCCAGAGAGGCGAGTGTAAAAGTACTGGTGGCGGTATGTTTTATAATGGGAGTTACGCCGGCAAAGTCGAGCCCAAAGCCAAGTGCGAGACAAGTAATGCTTGCACCAATCATATATTGCAATTTGTTATTTTTAGAGCTCAGTAACAATTTGCCAATCATGGCGCCGGCGATGGTATGCACTGCGGTGGGAATACAATTAATAGCTACCCATCCATCTTTATTGATTTTGTTCATCAGCACAGTATCCATATAATTACCAAAATTATGCTGATCCGTAAAAGGCTGATCAAAACCCGGCACATGCGTAAAACGATACAATGCTTCTGTGAGCAGCAGGATGCCAATGCAAAAAATAATCTGCGCTTTGTTGCTCCAGCGGAATATAAAAAATGTAACCAGTGTTGTAAACGATAACTGGGTCAGTACATCCCAAAGCTCAAAAGACAAACCCGTTGGCCGAACGGAATAATCCAGCACGCCCCAGAAAAATAACCAGCCACTCCTTTTCAGTGTCTTTTTAAAAGACTCACTCCACGGCATACCTTGTTCCTGTTGCTTGTGCAATGAATAAGCCATTGCAACGCCAGCCATAAACATAAACATAGGTTGTATCAAATCCCAAAACCGCAGACCATGCCATGGGTGATGGTAAAATTGTTGTATCAACACATTCAGGGGGTTTCCTTCGGTGGCTTTTAACAAATTTTCATACAACGCACAACTTTCAAGGGCTAATAAAATCATGATCAGGCCACGCATAAAATCTAGCGACTGCAGTCTTTTAGATGTAACGGCATTATTGGACGGTAAAGGCATAAGAGGTTTTTAAGGTGGGTACAAAATAGACTTTTTTGTTTGATTGCAGAGATAAACAGGATATAATTATTGAATTTTTTTGGGTGACTAACTATTTGAGTTGTTTTTATAAATGTTATTGCGCTGGTTGTTCTTGGAACAGGGCAGACGCATTAAAAATTAATGAGCATTAGTAAGAATAGTTGTTAAGTACTCATTGCTCCATCCTGCTTTTTTCCTTTTCGACTTCACACTTAGTTTTGTTGCTCC
>JANYFI010000089.1 GCA_025362765.1 Ferruginibacter sp.
GATTAGGCAGAAACCGCTTCTGTCTACTACTAGTTCGGCAGCGGAGGGCGCGAGGGTATGCAGTCGCTT
This sequence comes from Ferruginibacter sp., assembly GCA_025362765.1. Classification (GTDB taxonomy): domain Bacteria; phylum Bacteroidota; class Bacteroidia; order Chitinophagales; family Chitinophagaceae; genus Ferruginibacter. Next base: position 70 of record JANYFI010000089.1, read on the forward strand.
TGGGCTGATCTCGTGCACTCTCGCGCCTTCTGGGTGAGCTACGTCGCCGCCGGCGTGGATGTGTTCGGGTGCCCGACGCTTCACGCCGACCTGCGGACACTGGAATCGCAGCCGTACAGCGGGGCGTCACTGACCTTCGGGTTCCCCGGCGGCCACCTCCTCCGGTTGCGGGTATCGGCAGGGGAACACCAACTGGAACACTTGGACGACGACTACGACAACCCGCAACTGGTCGGCACGATGGACTGCCACCAGATGAGCGACCTGTTCCGGTGGGACTTTGAGGAAATCACCACCAATCTTCAACAGCTGTTTGGATGGTGGCAATCGGTAACCTGTGAGGATGTAAACGGAGATGGAAAACCAGACTTAATATTAGGAAATATGGGAGAGAACTTTTATCTGCACCCGGATAGCAGCAATCCTGTAAAATTATGGATCAATGATTTTGATCAAAATGGCGGAATTGATAAAATTCTTACTTACACAGTTAACGGAAGAGATGTGCCCGTGTTCTTAAAGCATGAGATGGAAGAACAAATACCCGGTATTAAAAAAGAGAATTTGAAAAATGAAGATTACTCAAAAAAATCTATCCAGGAATTATTCTCTGCTAACATCATCAATAAATGTATTGTTAAGAAGGTTAATTATACCAGCTCATGCGTTGCCATTAACCAGGGAAATGGTAAATTCACCATTCAAAATTTACCTGCCCGGGCGCAATTGTCCTGTGTTAATATTATTCATTCAATAGACCTTAACCAGGATGGGCATCCAGACTTGGTGCTGGGATGCAATCAGTTTGGTTTTCAACCGCAATTCGAAAGGCTGGATGCAAGTCTCGGTGATATCTTAATCAACAATGGAAAGGGCGTATTTATCTGGCAGGACAATGCAAAAACAGGGCTTACCTTAAAAGGAGAAGTAAGAGATATTCAGGAAATTAAAAGTAAAACAAAAAGGTATCTTTTATTTCTTCAAAATGATGCCTACCCGGTATTAACTGAAATCAATGATAAGGAAACTAAAGTTGAGCATGAAACTGTAAAAAGAAGCAAGTGATCAGAAGAATAGCGTGTTTGATAATAATTGTTGTAACAGGGTTCGTTTACTTCCGCAAAAATTGCCTGCTAAAAAGAAGCTTTTACTTTGATTAATAGTATCAGCACCAATTGTACAAATGTGGAGATGAAGTTAAAGATATTGCAACAGGAAAAAATCATTTTGATTTTTTTACCTCGGTTGGAACGGCTTGGTATTGTAGTGCTTCATAATGGAAAGGAGAATCTTAATTGGGTTGATGCCACAAAAACGGGACTTGAATTTCGAGGCCAGGTTCGGGATATCAGGAAAATAAACGGAGTAAAAAGCAGGTATTTATTGTTTGTACAAATGATGAGGTTTCTGTCTTGTATCAACTTAACACCAGTAAAAAATAATTTAAAAAGTGCCTGAAATTTTTAATAAACTACTAATCTTCACCAAGCAATCCCAATATGGAATTAAACTGACCGTTTTGGGTACCGCAATTTTTCTGCTTTTATTAAACGGGTGTAAACCTCCACAAAAACAAGATCTGTTATTTGAGGTACTTACTGCAGATAAAACCGGCCTGGACTTCCAAAATAAATTAACCGCTACCAAAGATTTTAACATGTTTGATTACATGTATTTCTATAACGGTGCTGGTGGTGGTGCCGGCGACTTTAACAATGACGGCCTGATTGATTTGTTTTTCGCATCCAACCAGGGGCAAAATAAAATCTACCTTAATAAAGGAAAAATGCAATTTAGGGATGTTACAAAAGAAGCAACGATTCCGCAGGATGGAGGCTGGTCAACAGGGGTTTCAATTGTAGACATCAATAATGATGGCTTATTGGATATTTATATCTGTAAAGTGGGAAAATATCAAACTTTAAAAAGTAAAAATCAACTGCTCGTTTGCAAAGGAATCGATAAAAATGGTGTGCCATTTTATGAGGACGAAGCCAAACAATACGGACTTGATTTTAGCGGGTTTAGCAGCCAGGCGGTTTTTTTTGATTATGATATGGATGGTGATCTCGATATGTTTTTGTTAAATCATTCCGTTCGGCAAAATGGGGGCTTTGCGCCAAGAGCCGATTTTTTAGGTACATATAATGAACTTTCAGGCGACCGTCTATATCGTAATGATGGCAAAGTATTTACAGATGTTACAAAGCAATCTAAAATCAATAGTTCCGCCATTAGTTATGGGTTGGGTATTGCAGTTGCAGATATTAATCTTGATGGTTATCCTGATCTGTATACCGGCAATGACTTTCACGAGAATGATTATTTGTATATCAACCAAAAAAACGGCACTTTCAGCGAGGAGAACAATAAACGGCTCATGCATACCAGCCAGTTTTCAATGGGAGTGGATATTGCTGACGTCAACAATGACGGCTATCCGGAAATTATTTCGATGGACATGCTTCCCTCAGATCCATACATCTTAAAACGGTCTTTGGGTGAAGATGAATATGATATCTTTTATCATAAAATTGCAATTGGCTACAATTATCAATATACCAGAAATAACCTGCAGTACAACAGGAGAAATGGGATGTTTAGTGAAATCGGACTTTTCGCTGGTGTGGCGGCGACGGACTGGAGCTGGTCGCCACTTTGGATGGACTTTGACAATGATGGGTTAAAAGACCTGTTCATTTCTAACGGCATTCCGAAGCGAATGAATGATATGGATTATGTCAACTTTATTTCGAATTCGGAAATTCAACAAAAGCTTCTGGAAAAAAATATGGATGACAGAAACATGGCCCTCATAAATAAATTTCCCGAAATTAAAATACCCAATAGATTTTTTAAGAACAAAGGCGATATGGAATTTGCCGATATGGCTGACGCAATCGGCAATAACTTACCCACATTTTCTAACGGGGCTGTTTACGCCGATCTTGACAATGATGGAGATCTTGACGTGGTTGTGAATAATATAAATGATGCGGTTATTGTTTACGAAAACAAATCCAATGATAAAAAAGACAAGCCGTTTGTTGATTTTAAGTTAAAGGGCAGCGAGACAAATATTAATGCGATCGGATCGAAAATCGTACTATTTGCCAATGGAGGAATAAGAACATATGAAAACAATGACACCAAGGGCTTTTTATCAAGCATGGTGATTCCCGTCCATGTGGGATTAACTGCAACAAAAATAGATTCAATGTTTCTTATCTGGCCAGATAACACCTATCAATCTATAACGGCGAAAATAAACAGTACAATGGTGATCGGGTATAAAAAAGGGTTGCCGAATTTTGATTATTCAAAAATAACCAGGTTTAACAATAACCCAACCAGCCCGGTAAAAGATGTAACGGCTGAAACCGGGTTAAGTTATTTACATCACGAAAACCCGTTTAGTGAATTTAACCGGGAACCATTGATTCCACATATGGTCTCAACCGAAGGGCCGGCTTTAGTGGTAGCTGATATTAATCACGATGGGCTGGAAGATGTTTTTATAGGTGCGTCTAAAACCTTTCACAATGCCATTTTCCTGCAACAACCGGGAGGCAAATTTATACAAAAGCAGCAGCCGGAAATGCTATTGGATAGTATGTACGAAGACGTAGATGCCGTATGGACAGACGTAAACAATGATGGGAATATAGATCTTGTAATCGCAAGCGGGGGAAACGAATATTACGGCCATGATGAGCACCTGTTGCCCAGGGTGTATTTAAATGATGGTAAAGGGAATTTTAAACGAAAGGAAGATGCATTTACAGATATGTACGAAACTTTTAGCAGCGTAGTGCCATATGATTTTAACGGAGACGGGTTTACTGATCTTTTTATTGGAGGAAGGGATGTGCCCTGGGAGTATGGCCAGACGCCGAAATCATATTTATTGCAAAATGATGGAACCGGTAAATTTACTGATGTTACGGATAAGTATGCTAAAGGGCTGTCACAACTAGGTATGGTTACGCAAGGATTGTGGTTTGATATTGATAAGGACGGTGATAAAGATCTTATAGTTTGTTGCGAATGGGGGGGCATTTATGTTTTTATAAATGATAAGGGCATTTTCACCGAGAAGTTAATCACCGATAAAAAGGGGTGGTGGAATTTTGTTTTACCAGTGGATATTGACAACGACGGAGATATTGATTTAATAGCGGGCAATCTCGGCCTCAATAGTAAACTAAAGGCCAGCGAAAAAGAACCGGTTAGACTATATTACAATGATTTTGACAATAATAATAAAAAGGAGCAGATACTGTCCTATTACCTCAACCACAGGGAACTTCCATTTGCAACGAAGGAAGAACTGCAGAAACAAATTCCGCTGATTAAAAAGAATTATTTGTATGCCGCAGATTTTGCAAAAGCTTCTATGAATGAGATTTTCTCCAAAGAGAAACTGGCGGATGCTAAGGTGCTTTCCGCTGACGATTTTAACAATTCGCTTTTTATCAATGACGGACATTTAAATTTTAAATCAAACCCCTTACCCTGGGAAGCACAACTGAGTTCTTATAGAGATGCAATCATAGTGGATGCCAATAACGACAATTTACCCGACGTTTTATTAGTGGGAAATTATTATGAAAATAATATAGAAATGGGCCGTTATGATGCAGATTTCGGCACCCTGCTTATTAATAAAGGCAAGGGCAATTTAAAGACAGAAAGTTTAAACGGGTTGACTATAAAAGGCCAGGTAAGGCATATAAAAGAAATTCTTATTGACCAAAAAAGGAGTTATCTCCTTGCCAAAAACAATGATAGCCTTAGTGTAATCAGATTTACCAAATAATTTCAAGTGTTATTTTATGGGATAATAAATTTGTGTTACCCACTTTGAACTGTCTGGGTCCTTTATTCTATCAGTAACAAGGAATTGGAAGGGTCTTGCCATTATTGTTCTTTGGTGATCCATAAGATAATTTTTTTGAGCGCTCACTGCTTTTTCAATTGTTCCAACACCCCCTTTTACAGCCGTTAATAGAAATTTTGCATCCGAGGGTAATGCTTTTAATAAAAATGTGTCATTTGCAGCAATTGTCTCTTTCAGTGGTATTGCCACTTCGGTTTCATAATGATTACTGTCTAGCTTAAATACATCAACCATGGGGAAATTTTGTTCAGTTGCACCGAATCTTGAAATATACTTTCTCACCTTTTCTATAATACCATATATTTCATCGGTAGAAGGATAATGGGGAAAAACCTGTCGGGTTGATACCAGCCGATCTACAGGGCTTTTCTGTTCACTGGTATTGATGCCATACAGATTGACTGGATTGCTAATAAACATCTTAAGGGCAGCAAGAATTTCTGTCATTTTATATCTAATTAAACGACCATGGCAATACGCAGCAATTTTAGTGAACGGATTAGAACCAGTTTTTAGTAGAGTACTCCAAACAATTATCGTACTATCTGTTCCCTTTGGATAAAACTGTATGAATGTGCTGT
>JANYFI010000120.1 GCA_025362765.1 Ferruginibacter sp.
TTTCTTTTGCCGAAAATGATGTCGCAAATGTATCTCTGCAAACCGGAACCATTCTGCTGCGTTAAAATAGCCCAATCCCGGGTGCCTTGTTTTGCCTGTAAAATGGCTTTTTGCAATCTGCTCCGCCAAGTGATTCATTTCAATTTTTATCCACGTCATGGCCTGCATTAACTGCTCTTTACTTTCGGGTTGGGGAATCAGGGCATTTGATGGAGCTCCTTTAATCAACTCATCTGGAAAACCATTATTCAAAAACAGTTGCCTCGCAAAAGGCTTTGCCTCTTTCTGTTTATTGTCATTGGTATCAAGGCAGATTTTTATCTGCTCAATATAATAACAGGTATCATTTATAAGATGCAAATACAATTGTCCCATCGACCACGCCGCCGCCTTAGGTTTGATGCATAAAGTATTGAAACTTGCTTCCTGAAGCCATACTATCCAATGGTCGATGCTGCTGTTAAAATCATTAGTTAACATGGTTTCGCTGTTTTGTTAAATAGTACCTACTGATGATAAAGATAGGGTGACGGGTTGAAAAAGATGCTTAATTTCAACACATGATGGAAATGGCAGCGTTGATTATTTTGGTCTTGATTATATTATTTACCGCAAGGAAATTACTTAAAAAGAAAGCAATTGCGCCCGTGGTTATTCCGGCAGGGTTAAAGGAAATTCTGGCAACGCAGGTTCCCTTTTTTCAACAACTTTCTCCGCTGCAACAAAAGCAATTCGAGGAAAGAATGCTGTTGTTTTTGACGCAGATAAAAATTACCGGTATTAATACCACTGTAGCAGACATAGACCGCATCTACATTGCAGCCAGTGCCATCATCCCGGTGTTTAATTTTGAAGGCTGGGAATATTTTAATTTGCATGAAATATTATTGTATCCTGATTCTTTTAATGATGAATACAGGCAACAGGGTGGGGGACGAAATATTCTGGGAATGGTAGGCAGCGGTGCCATGAATCATGTGATGATTTTATCACAGTATGAATTAAGGCAGGCGTTCACTAATCCTTTGGCAAAAGAGAATACCGCTATTCACGAGTTTGTGCACCTGGTAGATAAAACAGATGGCGAAATTGATGGAGTGCCAGAATCATTGGTAGATAAAAAATATATCATACCCTGGCTGCAACTAATGCACAGCGAGATTAACCGCATAAAAGAAAATGAGTCGGATATTAACCCTTATGGTGCCACCAATGAAGCGGAATTTTTTGCTGTTGTCTCTGAATATTTTTTTGAGCGACCCCATTTGTTCGCCGAAAAACATCCGGAGTTGTTTCAGTTACTGGAGAAAATTTTCAGAAAAAATAAATAGCCATCAGTAACCTCTTTCAATCATTAATTGCCCTTGACTTACCTGGTTTGGTAGTGTTTTAATGGGTAAGTTTGCTTTTATCATACCGGGATTTATTCTTACATTGGCACCTGCATTTTAATCAACGCATTCAAACAAATGATCAATACGCAAGATTTACATATTGAGGATGAAATAAGGCCGTTGTTTGATTTCACCTACAATAGTTATTCGGGTGCAGAAGTAAAAAGTATACTCACCCAACCCCTTGATTCAGCAGAAGCGATCCTGCAGCGCCAGCAATTACTTAAAGGCTTCCTGGCAAACCGCCATGTATTAAAAGACTATTCTTATTACCGGTTTAATTTGTCAGAGATTTATGATTTCCTCGAAACCATTTTTGTGGGCACTGTTTCAACCAGTAACATGCGGTTGAAGTTTATGTTTTCCGACAAGGAAAGAGAAAAGAAAAGAGGAAAACTGATTTTACTGGTTCGGCTGTTTTACGCTATTGACAAAGATTATTTATCTAAAATAGATACAACTTTTTTTCCACCGCTATATGCCGCCGAAGTGGAAGAAATGAAAAAATTCTTTGCCGCGTTTAACCTGGAACGGTACGAGACGGCCTTTAATAAAAATAAATTCCGTACTGGCCATATGGTGGAATTAATGCTCATTATTACCGAAAAAATTGGTACTGGTGAAGCCGCCGCTTTCTGGAAGCGCTGGTTTTTATTTGAGGCCTGGCTATCCATTAGTACCGGCATAGCCACGCATGGATTTGTTTTTCCCACTTTTGACGATGCACAGTTTTCTTTGACGGATTTTTATCACCCGGTATTAAAAAATCCGGTAAAAAATAATTTTACTGCTCAGCGGAACGTGATATTATTAACAGGGCCAAATATGTCCGGCAAGTCAACGCTGTTAAAGGCCGTTAGTATTTGTGTGTACCTTGCTCACACAGGGCTTGCGGTTCCGGCGTCCGGTGCGGTGATGCCTTTTTTTGATACCATTTCAGTAGCCATCAATCTTTCTGATAGCATTGTAAGCGGTTACAGTCATTTTATGTCAGAAATTATCACGCTAAGAAATGTATTGACAGAAGCCCAAAAAGACGCCAGATGTTTTGCTGTATTTGATGAATTATTCAGGGGCACCAATATAGAAGATGCCCTGGAAATAAGTACCACAACAATTAAAGGATTGTCCCGTTTTAAGCAGTCTATTTTTTTTATTTCCACTCATTTACACCAGTTAAAGGATATATCCGAAATTAAAAATAACCAGGTGTCTACCTGTTTCATTGAGTGTAACCTGGCGGATAATATGCCGGCTTTTACCTACAAATTAAAAGAGGGCTGGAGCGATTTAAAGCTGGGCCGCATCTTGTTTGAAAAAGAAGGATTGAATAAAATGCTGGATAGATAACCAGCCATTTTTTAATACGGTTAACTGATTGTCCCTTACTTAATGTAAGTAAGTTTTAGAAGATAACATCTACCCATACTGTTAAGATTTTCAAAAAAATAGTCACTAATATTCCTATGAAACAGGCTATCGTGCATGGCTTGTTATCGAAAAGTTATTTACTCTTTTTCTTTGCAACTTTTGCCCTCTTTTTGCGTCTATAATAGTAAATAAAAAAGGAGGAATTATGAAAAAGTTATTTGTTGTGATGATGGCTTTATTGCTGGTGGGTTCTGTATCTGCACAGCGTTTTCGTCATGGTGGTGGTTATTATGCACCCAGGGTGATAGTTAGCGGAGGGTTTTATCCTTATTACGGATTGGGGTTGGGAGGATTTTACCCCGGACTGTACGCTCCCTATTCACGTGCATACAACCGGCCATCAAAAATGACGATGCAGATTCAGGACATCAAAAATGATTATGCAGATAAAATAACATCTGCCAAACACGATAAAACCGTATCCCGAAAAGAGAGAAGGGAAATTGTTCGTGGGTTGAAAGCTCAAAGAAACACGGAAATTGATGATTTGAAGCGGAATTATTACAAGCACTAAGGATGTCATCGTTAGGCGATTTTAATAGCAAACCGGTTGGCCGGTTTGCTATTTTTATTCGATAGCTATGCCGCTGAAAGTTTTAGCAGGTAAAAGTATCATTGGCTTAGTATGCTTTTATTGGGTTGGCCCGGCACATCAATAAAATTGATTTTTTTAATGTTTAATCACAAGGAAGTGAAATCCGGTTTTCATGGCCTTTCAAAAATCTTACTGGTTAAATCACTCAATTTTGAAGCGGTTGAAGTCAGGCTCCGAGCTTTTTAATTTTATCCGGAACTGTCCCAAATTCAAACACCCTGGAAATGCCGGCAACAGTTTGCAACAATGCCCCGGGGTGAAGTAGCCTGCTTCCAAAGTCTGCTACGCTTTTATCCCTGCCGGCAATATAGCTTTGCTGCGCCAATGCATCAGCGCAAAGGGAATAATCCACGGCAACCTGCCAGGCCGCATCCCGTGCAATCTTCATTGAAAAGCCCGCCAGGTCATTTTCTACCTTACCCATATTTAATTTGCTAATGAACTGGCTCAACGGCCACATGCTGAACAGGCAGTTTTTTACCTCTTCAATCATGTCGCATAATATAGTGTTGATTTTGTTGAAATCGCCATGGATACTTTCTATCGCACTTCCTTCAGCGACAATAGCGGTGGCAATGCCAAGATCAAGCGCAATGTGCGCATTCATGCCTGCTAATAAATGATGCATCACCATGGGAGGCCAGTCATTGCAGGCATCAAACGCCAGTTGCCACGCAGCAGTGCAGGATGTATGTTGAGTATAATTTTCGAATGCATTTAAATACCTGTTTGCGAATACTACATCAAGTTGTTCCATCCGGGCATTGTCATCAAAATAACCGGCGCTGATTTTTGAAGCTACCATCATTGTTACCTTTTTATACAAGGCCGCAAAATATCCCGCCCGGTTGTTATCTGCTTCCGATTGGGCAATGATGTTGGTTAGCTGGGTGATTACTTCGGTAATGGTATTTGCCGGCATCTTTTTATGTATAAATGTACTCTTTTTTCCAGCCCTTTTCTTTTTTTTGGTAAAGCACTAAAGGGTATAATTTTTTGCAATGACTTGGTAAATTCAAATGCTTTTTTTACTGAAATTTGTAAACAATCAATTATATTGTGTTAACTATTTTTCTTCTCAATCAACGCCCTTGTTGACTATCATTTTACGCTGATCATAGCACACGTTTTTCTTACTAAAATATTTCTTATAATAAACTTCCACGGTATGAAAAAATTAAATTCAGTATATATCACCATACTTTTTTGCCTGGCTGCAATGGCCGTATCGGGGCAGCAAAAATATGCCCTGCTCGTAGGGATCAACAAATATTATGATAAGCCTGGAGTACCCCATGGATCGCAATTGCAGGGATGCGTGGATGATGCGCTTAGCATGAAAGGAGTGCTGATTCATCGTTTTGGATTTAGCAAGACAAATATCAATACCATGCTGGATGAACAGGCTACCAAGGCCAATGTAATGGTAGCCTTATCCGCAATATTGGATAAAAGCCGGGCGGGTGACGCTGTAGTTTTTTATTTTTCAGGTCATGGCGTGTGGATGGACAATGGAGAGCAGGGGGTACTTGACAATGCAGTAAAAAACGGGATGAACCAGGCAATGGTAATGAGTGATTTGTATGCGGATAATCTTGGTTGCCTGTTTACCGATGCCAACGTAAAAAGAATCTTTAATAAGTTCATTGATAAAAAAGTAGTGGCAACG
>JANYFI010000137.1 GCA_025362765.1 Ferruginibacter sp.
TTGTTCTTTCCTACTCTTAAAAAATCTCCTGCATTCTGCCTCTGTAGAATATTGGCTAAAGAAATTTGATATGTTCATAACTAATTATTTTAGACAAAAATACTAAAATAATTAGTTATTCCAAATAGCGAATAGTCATTAGTAATCATTTATACAATACGTTATAGAAAAACGGCTATAAAACAATAAAATCAACATTTTTCAGTTATTAAAGGGTACCAATAACCCCCAATATGAAAAACTTTATTGTCCTGACTGTAGCTTTTTTTTGTTCGGTAATTCTCTATTTGATTGATTGGTCAAGATCAGAAAAATTAATTGAATATTAGAAAATATTTACTATCAGCCTCACCGGCTTAACCCTTACCAACCTTTAAAAGAAATAATTTTTTAACAGGTAGCTTTTTGCAACATTTGCCTTGTATCAGTTTGATTGGCGTGCACAATTGTTTTACTTTTACGGCATGTCAAAAAAATTATTTTTACTCGATGCCTACGCCCTTGTTTTCAGGGCATACTATGCCCTCATCCGAAGCCCCCGCGTTACGAGCAAAGGGCGAAATACCAATGCCCAGTTTGGCTTTACCAATACTTTAATTGATCTTATCAACAATCAAAAACCCACGCACATGGCCGTGTGTTTTGACACACATGCACCCACCGAAAGACATACAGATTTTGCTGATTATAAAGCCAACCGCCAGGAAACACCGGAAGATATCCGTTCAGCCATCCCCGATATAATAAGAATTATTGAAGCCTTTAACATCCCGGTTATTGCCATTGACGGGTATGAAGCAGATGATGTAATTGGCGCACTCGCAAAGCAGGCGGAAAAAGTGGGGTATGAAGTTTTTATGGTAACACCCGATAAGGACTATGGTCAATTGGTTAGTAAAAATATAAAAATTTACAAACCGCCTTACCAGGGCGGCACTATTGAAATTATGGGACCGCAGGAAGTGTGCAAAAAATGGGATATTGAAAAGGTGGAACAGGTAATTGATATTTTAGGGTTGATGGGAGATGCGGTGGACAACATCCCTGGTATTGCCGGCGTAGGCGAAAAAACCGCCGCCAAATTGCTGAAAGAATATCAAACACTGGAAAATATTTTAGCGAACGCCGATAATATAAAAGGCGCATTGGGTGAAAAAGTGAGGGCTGGAAAAGAAGCCGCCATCATGAGTAAAAAACTGGCCACCATTATCACTGATATACCCGCAGCCGTATTTCATGAAGAAGATTTCAGGATTAAAGAAATGAACCGCGAAACGTTGAAGGAAGTATTTACAGAACTGGAATTTCGCGGTTTTATTAAGCGTGTTTTGGGAGAAGAAATGCAGGTGCAGCCAGGTGTGCAAATACAGGAAGGCAATGGTCGCAGCAAGCAGCCTGCCAGCGGGCAGATGGATCTTTTTGGGGAAGCTGTTATTCCGGCTGTTTCAGCCCCCATAACGGATGATGAAGAGCAGGGTAATATTTTATCCGTGAATAAAAATATACACAACACTCCACATGATTATATACTGGTTAACACAAACGAAGCCATCAATGAACTGATTGGTAAATTAATGTTGCAACCAGAAATTTGTTTTGATACAGAAACCACTTCTATCAATGCCAATGATGCTGATCTGGTTGGGCTTAGTTTCTCGTACACACCTGGTGAAGCGTTTTATGTTCCTTGTCCCGCTGACAGAACTGCCTGCCTGCAACTGTTACAACCTTTTTTAATTTTATTCAATGATATATCCAAAACATGGGTAGGTCAAAATATCAAGTACGATTTGCTGGTAATGAAATGGTATGACATACTATTGAAAGGAAACATTTTTGATACCATGCTGGCGCACTATGTAACCGAGCCGGATGGTAAAAGCAGCATGGATGCGCTGAGTGCAAAATACCTTGGCTACGAACCGGTGCATATTGAAGAACTGATTGGTAAAAAAGGAAAAGGGCAGGGAAACATGCGGGACGTAGACCCTGAAAAAATAAAAGAATATGCTGCCGAAGATGCTGATATAACGTTGCAGTTGAAAAAAGTTTTGTTAGATGAAATGAAAAGCAAAGCCGTTGAAAAAATTTTTTATGAAGTGGAGAATCCATTAATAAAAGTATTGACGGATATGGAATTTGAAGGTATCCGGATAGATGAAAATTTTTTGAAAGATTACAGCAAAACCCTGGAAGCTGAAGCAAAAATAAGTGAAGAAAGCGTGTACGAACAGGCCGGAGTTCGTTTTAATCTGGCATCGCCGAAACAGTTGGGAGAGGTTTTATTTGATAAAATGAAACTGGATCCAAAAGCAAAGAAAACCAAGACGGGTCAATATGCTACCGGCGAAGATGTATTGGCTAAATTGGCGGGCCAGCATAAAATCTGCGATGATATTTTAACCTTCCGCGAATTGACCAAGTTAAAAAATACTTACATAGATGCATTGCCTGAACTGATTAATAAAAAGACCGGCCGGGTACATACGTCTTACGCACAAGCGGTAGCGGTAACAGGACGGCTAAGCAGCACCAATCCCAACCTGCAAAATATTCCCGTACGAACAGAAAGAGGAAAAGAAATCAGGAAAGCGTTTATTCCACGAGATGAAAATCACCTCCTTATTTCTGCCGATTATTCACAGATTGAATTGCGCATTGTAGCCGCCATCAGCGGAGATGTAAATATGTGTGACGCATTTAAAACGGGCAAAGACATTCATACGGCTACAGCAGCCAAAGTGTTTAATGTGGAAGAAAAAGAAGTGACCAAAGAAATGCGGTATAAAGCCAAGAGCGTAAACTTCGGTATTATTTACGGGCAGGGTGCATTTGGTTTGGCAGAAAATTTAGGTATCTCCCGCACGGAAGCAAAAGAAATTATTGACAATTATAAAAAGCAGTTTCCCAATATCCAGAAGTATATGGATGATACCATCAACTTCGCCAAAGAACATGGATATGTTGAAACACTGATGGGCCGTAAAAGATGGCTGAGAGATATCAACAGCAGCAACTTTACCGTACGGGGTTTTGCAGAACGCAATGCCATCAACTCACCCATACAAGGCAGTGCAGCCGATATGATAAAACTGGCGATGATAAAAATTCATGCAGAATTTATTAAACGCCAGTTTAAATCTAAAATGTTGCTGCAGGTACATGATGAATTAGTTTTTGATGCGCATAAAGATGAAATAGAAATAATTAAACCAGTTATTTTAGCATGTATGCAATCTGCTCTAAAATTACCCAATGATATACCAACGGATGCTGAAATTGGTGTGGGAGAAAACTGGCTGGAAGCACATTGATTTATTTACCAATAAAATTATTTTCCAACAATGGTTATCTTAATTCAGTGCAAAGACCAAGTTGGGCTGGTGGGCGCAGTGGCTAATATATTTGCTGCAATGGGCATCAATATCATCGCCATGCGGGAACATGTTGATACAGTTGACAACCGCTTTTTTCTTCGGGTAGTTGCTGAGGGCGCTATAAATGTATCGCTGGTGAAACAACAGCTCAAAGTGGCTTTGCCGGCAGATGCTTCCATAAAAATTAATACAGGCGGGGAGAAAAAAATAATTGTACTGGTTACGAAAGAATACCATTGTTTAAGCGATATTCTTGTAAGAAATCATTTTAAAACGCTGGGTGCTGTTGTGCAGTGTGTCATTGGCAACCATGAGGCGCTCAAAGAAATATGCGACCGTTTTGATGTGCCTTTCTACCTGGTATCTGCTGACAATACGGACAAGCAACATTTTGAGTCTTCGCTTATCGCCGTCATTGAAAAATATCCTGCCGGTTATATTGTGCTGG
>JANYFI010000432.1 GCA_025362765.1 Ferruginibacter sp.
GAAATGAGTTTGCAGCCATGCCACAGGTAAGTGGTGTTACGCTATCTTATGAGATACCCAATGGCAACAATGGCAATGAGCCACAGGTGTATAAAAACGGAACCGATTCAACAAAAACAATTGGCATGCAGGCCTTGGTAACAGATGAAAATTACCTCAGTACTTACCAGATACCGTTAAACAGTGGTGAGTTTTTCGAGAGCCGTATGTTAGACTCCGGCAAAGTGGTGATCAACGAAAAAGCAGCGACGGCATTGGGTTACAAAAATTCGGTCGCGGCAATCGGGCAGCAGTTGCGTATTCCCGGCGACCCAACCACGTTTACCATCAAAGGAGTCACCAATGATTTTCATTTCTTCAGTATGCAGGATGAAATGAGCCCAATGATATTTTTTAATGTTCGGGCTGTTTACCGTTATCTGTCATTTAAATTAAAGCCTGGAAATACAACTGCCAGCATTGAGGCCATACAAAAAAAATGGTCGCAGTTAATGCCCGGCAGTTCTTTTGAATATCAGTTTATGGATGATACATTGAAGAAAGTGTATGCCAATGAGATTCAGTTAAAGAAAGCTGCATTTACGGCCACCGTACTTTCATTGATCATCGTTTTATTGGGTATATTGGGATTGATTTCATTGAGCGTTCACAAACGGGTAAAAGAGATCAGCATCCGGAAAGTATTGGGAGCGTCGGTACCCAATATTACCATGTTGTTTATTAAAGAATTTATGATGGTAGTGTTAATTGCAGCGGTTCTTGCTTGTCCAGTAGCCTGGTACATGATGAAGGGCTGGTTAAACAATTACGCTTACCACATTACTTTAACCGCCCAGCCTTTTTTATGGCCGGTTATTGGGTTGGCGCTTGTAACATTGCTACTGATAGCAGTACAAACATTAAAAGCGGCTCTGGCAAACCCGATGAAGAATTTGAAGAGCGAGTAATTTTAATTAAGAATTAAAAATTAATAATTGAAATGCAGAACCTGCTTTAAAAATAAACAACGTCTAAACGCCTAAACGGCGAAACGAAAATCGCCGTCAGGCAAAAACTACAATATGATACAACTAAAAAAAGTCTACAAGTACTACAACACCGGTTCAAAGAAAGCTTACGTTTTAAGCGATGTAAGCCTTGATATTGCCGAAGGAGAATTTGTCTCCATCATGGGCCCATCCGGCTCAGGTAAATCAACGCTCCTTCACATCCTTGGTTTGCTGGAAGAGCCCAATGATGGTGAATATTTATTTTTGGGAGAAAACGTTTCGCGGCTTACGGAAAAGAAAAGAACGGAACTGCACCGCAACCAGATTGGTTTTGTGTTTCAGGCCTATCACTTAATTGATGAACTGACAGTTTACGAAAATATTGAAACGCCGCTATTATACAAAGGCCTTAACTCATCCGAAAGAAAAAGCAGGGTAGCCGAGTTGCTTGATAAATTTAACATCGTTGGCCGAAAGGATTTATTTCCTTCACAACTATCCGGCGGGCAGCAACAACTGGTGGGTATTGCAAGAGCCATTGCCGGTAATCCAAAAGTAATTTTTGCGGATGAACCTACGGGCAACCTGCACAGCGACCAGGCCACAGAAGTTATGGAGCTGTTTAAAAAATTAAATGAGCAGGAAAAAGTAACCATTGTACAGGTAACGCACAGTGAACACAATGCCACCTATGGCAACCGCGTCATCCACCTGAAAGATGGGCTGGTACAGCGATAAGGTTATACTAAAATAAAAAATTAACTGGTTGCTGAGATGTTGTTTTGTGCTGCTTCTTTCAGGTAGCCCCTGATGGTATCCCAGTAACCTTTTCCATATCCCACAAAAATTTCAGCCCCGGCGGGAATATTTTTTGTGGCGTAAATATAAATCCGTCTCTTGATTACGACATACTCCGCATTGTTGTTGATACCCTTAACCTGTTGAATACCTTTTGCATCATTCACATAACGGGCAAGCTCATGCGGATGATCCCTGGCGTCGGTTACATGGTTGCGGTTTACATAAAAGACATAGGCATTTTTTCCATCATCGTGCGCCACGTTTTTCCAGGTTGTAACGGTGCCTTTGTACTCAATAATACAACTGCCTTTCTCAATTAATTCTTCTGTGAATAATCCTTTGCCTGCACACGGCAATAAAGATTCTTTCACTATTAGCTTACGTTCTGCTGGGTTCATAATTGTAATAAAATGGTTAACTAACACTGCATGTAGCTGGCAGGCAATGCATCGTTTTGGTGGTTAAGGCAATGAAAGATACAGAACCTTTGCTAAAAATACGGTGTTGTTTTTATTGGGAAATATATTTTTATGATTAAAGCAACTAACATACCAGTTTTATTTTTGTATGAATAGTAATACACCTGCGCTATTGCCCGAAAAATTTCCGAAAATCCAAATAGCGGCTGTTATACTTCAAAAAATTTGCCGCCGGTTAGTTTTTAAGCACCGGCTATAGGGAGGTTTGATTTTGCGATTGAATGCAGGGGGAAATATTTACCATGTTCATCCATAACAAAAACAGTTTGTTAATTGTACAACAGCTTTTTTATCGCATCTTTTTTATTGACAGGCTGTTGAATTTTTTATGCCGCCATCATTTAGAATCTTACTTTTAGCAAAATAAAAATTTTGTCAACATGACTACCAATACTCAATTAATCGAAAAATTCTATACCGGGTTTCAGCAATTGGATGCTACAGTAATGAATAGTTGTTACAGTGAAGACATTGTTTTTTTTGATCCGGTATTTGGCTTGCTAAAGGGAGAAGAAGCCAGGAGTATGTGGCAGATGTTATGCAAAAATGCGCTGCGGTTTTCACTAACCTACGATAATATTGTACCGCTTGATGAAGAATACTGTACCTGCGATTGGCAAGCCACTTATATTTTTTCCGCCACGGGCAAACTGGTAGTTAATAAAGTAAAAGCCAACATGCGTTTTGCAGACGGTAAAATTATAGAACACAGCGACGCCTTTAGCGTACACAAATGGAGCAAGCAGGCATTCGGTTTAATGGGTACACTTATCGGCTGGAACAGTCTTTTTCAAAATAAAATTAAAAACAAAGCGAAAAGAAATCTCCTGCAGTTTATGGAGGCAAAAAAACAATAAAGTAATTTTTGTACCAGCTAAAAAGTAATCCAGTCTGTCGTGTCGGATGGCCTGTAATACTTTAACAGATTGAAAGCCCTTGATACCATGCGTTTCCCGTAATTCGTACTCGTAAATAAATCTATTTTTCCGTATTTCCTTTGGTATAAGGCCCATATTTATGTTGCGTTTTCAAAATGCTATCCGTGTAATGCCCAAATGAATCATCCGCCGGTTCGGACGATAAAGTGAGCCAGTAATAGTTAATTTTTTATCGGGCGTTTTAATCTAACGCATCTAAATATGGGATAGATATTTTTCGGATACTTAATTAGTTGGCGAAATGCAATCAACACAAAACATTGCAACTAAAATAAATAAACGGGTACAGACGAAT
>JANYFI010000027.1 GCA_025362765.1 Ferruginibacter sp.
AAAAATAAAAACACTTTACCCTTACATAAAAAAAGAAATATTTTTCATAAAACACACTTACCATATGCACAATATAAAAACAGCCTTGCTTTCCTATGGCATGTCGGGAAAAATTTTTCATGCCCCGTTTATAGCAGCCCATCCGGGGTTTACCTTATGCGGCGCCTGGGAAAGAAGCCGTAAAAATATCCAAAACGATTATCCGGATACCACTTCTTACCCAACACTGGAAGCAGTGCTGGCGGATAAAAGTATAGAACTGGTAATTGTAAATACGCCCAATGATTCGCATTATGAATATGCCACCAGGGCTTTGCAGGCAGGCAAACATATTGTAGTAGAAAAGGCGTTTACTACAACTGTTGCACAGGGTGAGGCTTTGAAAGCGCTTGCAAAACAACAAAGCAAAATGATCAGCGTGTACCAAAACCGGCGGTTTGACAGTGATTGCCGTACGGTGCAACGGGTGATTGCGGCCAATTTATTGGGTGATATTATAGAAGCGGAGTTTCATTACGACCGGTTTAAACCAGTAATAGGCCCTAAGGAGCATAAAGAAACGCCCAATGCCGGCGCTGGTTTATTGATGGACCTGGGGCCGCACCTGATTGATGAAGCACTGCACATTTTTGGCCTGCCAACCGCATTGTTTGCGGACATTCGCATTACAAGACTCCATTCAAAAGTAGATGATTGGTTTGATATTCAGTTGTATTACCCTACCATAAGAGTTCGGCTAAAGTCTGGCAATATTGTAAGAGAAGCCATCCCGGCCAATGTGATACATGGCAGGAAGGGATCATTTATAAAAACCAGGGGCGATGTACAGGAAGCTGATTTACTGGCCGGCCTGAAACCTGGTAGCGAAAATTGGGGCGTAGAACCCGTTAGTGAACAGGGCTTATTGCATACAGAAATAAATGGTAAAGAAGTAAGGGAAACCATCGCATCTGACAGGGGTAATTACGGTGATTATTATGCGGCAATATATGAAGCGATCGCCAATGGCAAACCAGTACCGGTTACTGCTGCGGAAGGAATCAACACTATCCGCATCATTGAAGCGGCCATCAAAAGCAATAAGGAAAAACGGGTGGTGAATTTGAATATAGATGAAATTAATTAACAATTTAATCATACATAAAAGTCAATGTTTAAACATTAATTAGTAACTTGCATTAAAAACATACAATTATGGCAACAAAATCATGGGCTATAGACCCAACACACAGTGAAGTTCATTTTAAAATAAAACACCTGATGATAACGAATGTTACGGGGAGTTTTAATATTTTTCAGGCTGCTGTAATTACGGAAGGAGAAGATTTTTCGACCGCAAAAATCAGTTTTACTGCTGATGTAAATTCGATTAGTACAGGCAATGAACAACGCGATGGGCATTTAAAGAGCCCTGATTTTTTTGATGGAGAAAAGTATCCTCAAATTAAATTTACGGCAACCAAATCAGAAAACGTCGACAACGACGGTTCGTATGAATTGTATGGCGATCTTACGATTAAGGATGTAACTAAAAATGTAAAATTATCTGTTGAGTTTGGAGGAGTCGTAAAGGATGCCTACGGTAATACAAAAGCAGGATTTACCATCAATGGCAAAATAAACCGTAAAGATTTTGGTTTAACCTGGAGCGCTGTAACCGAAGCGGGTGGTGTAGTAGTGAGTGACGAAGTAAAGATCATCGCTGAAATTCAGTTGATACAACAAGCCTAATGTTGAATAAATAAAGAAGTCAATTATTGAAAGATGCCGCCTGTATATAATGGGTGGCATTTTTATGAAAAGTTATGCAGGTAGGGGTAAGCGCCCATCAGGCGGGATTTATGCATAAAAAAATATCGTGATTTATTTAATTAGTTTCCTCAGCTCATCACCCATGCAATGGAATTGCTGTTAAAAAAAAGCAGGCGTACGTCCAGTTTCACTAACGCATTTTTTGATACGTTGCAATGCGCAATGCCTTCATCGCCTGTTAACTCAATAGCATCTATATGCAGGTGATCTATAAAATCAATTTCCCCATCTCCATACCATTTGTATAAAGCTTCCTTGATGCTCCAAGCGGCCGTAAGTAACCTGTCGTGCAACATTTCAGCAGAAGCAGCTTCCATACTTTCAATTAGCGCCAGTTCTTTTACTGATAAAAATTTGTGCTTAATTTTTTCTACTTTTTTTGTTACCAGTTCCACATCTACCCCTACCCTCAAGGTACTGCTCACCATTACGGCCGCATAGTCTCCACAATGAGAAATAGAAAAATGATAGGCTTCGTTTTCAAGGAAAGGTTTACGGGTATCCGCAATGCGAATAAGCCCGTAGGGAAAATCAGGATACATTTCTTTTAATAAATACCGTCCTGCCAGGTGTTGCAGTTGTTTGCGGGGGTGCGTAATCTGGTTTTGCAGTGGTGGCACAAGTTGTAAAAAAAAAT
>JANYFI010000189.1 GCA_025362765.1 Ferruginibacter sp.
GGCATTGCAAAATCATCTTTAACAAGAGACCAATTTTTGGCCTATGCCTGGGAATGGAAAGAAAAATATGGCGGCATTATTTTACAGCAATTAAAAAAACTGGGCTGTAGTTTAGACTGGAACCGCACCAGCTTTACAATGGATAAGGATTACTACCAGAGCGTACTGAAAGTGTTTGTTGATTTACATGGCAAAGGACTTATTTACCGGGGCAAGCGGATGGTAAACTGGGATCCGGTAAGTCTTACAGCACTGAGTGATGAAGAAGTAATTTTTAAAGAAGTTGACTCAAAACTATATTACGTAACCTATAAATTAGTTACTTCAAATAACTCTTCTTCAAGTGACGGCATTGATAGCATTACCGTGGCGACAACAAGACCGGAAACCATTTTAGGTGATGTGGCCATTTGCGTAAATCCAACGGACGAACGTTACCGAAACCTTGTAGGCAAACAGGTAATGGTACCCATCATCAACCGCGCAATTCCCATTATTGCGGATGAATATGTTACCATGGATTTTGGAACGGGAGCGTTAAAAATCACCCCGGCGCATGATAAGAATGATAATATGCTGGGCATTAAGCATAACCTGAAAGTAATTGACACACTGGATGCTTCGGGAAAATTTACTGCGGAGAATTTAATGGAAGATAATCCTTCTGAGCTTGTTTTGAGTTACGTAGGCGTCGACCGTTTTGCATTGCGTAAAAAAATAGTGGAAGACATCAACGCATTGCAGCTGCTTGAAAAAACAGAAGAATATAAGGGGCAGGTTGGCACGAGTGAAAGAAGTGGCGCCGTGATTGAACACCGTTTATCGCTGCAATGGTTTATTGATATGCAACAGTTTATTGTCAATAATCCTGAAACATTATCTGCTGTAAGTGATGACACCATTGCCTTTCACCCCGCAAAATTAAAGAACACTTATAACCACTGGTTAACAAATATAAAAGACTGGTGCATCAGCCGCCAATTGTGGTGGGGCCAGCAAATACCCGCCTGGTATGATGAAGCAGGCAATGTATATGTGGCGGAAAGCCTGGATGCATTGCATGCCAAGCAACCGGAAACAATTGGATTGCAATTAAAGCAGGATGAAGATGTACTGGATACCTGGTTCTCTTCCTGGCTTTGGCCGATGGAAGTATTTAAAGGCATCAGCAATCCAGGCAACGCCGATGCAAAATATTATTATCCGACAACTACATTAGTTACCGGGCAGGACATTCTCTTTTTTTGGGTGGCACGTATGATTATGGCGGGCTACGAATATGCAGGCAAACGGCCTTTTAAAGATGTCTATTTTACCGGGATGGTAAGGGATAAGCTGGGCAGAAAAATGAGCAAGCAACTCGGCAACTCGCCCGACTTGCTGGCGTTGATTGATACCTATGGTGCGGATGCGGTTCGCTTTGGCATTATGGTAGCTTCGCCTGCCGGCACCGATTTAATGTTTGAGGAAAGCGCATTGGAACAGGGCCGCAACTTTAATAACAAATTGTGGAATGCGCTAAAACTGGTAAAGATGTGGGAAGGTAGAATTGAGTTGACAGATGACAGCAGTTTTCGAACTGTCAACAATCAACAATCAACTAACAACTTTGCCATCGACTGGTTTACAAACAGAATGAACCAGGTGAAGGATGAAGTAGAAATATTGATGCAACAGTTTCGCTTAAGTGAAGCTTTAAAAACAGTGTATTCGCTGATATGGGATGACTTTTGCAGCTGGTATCTGGAGTGGGTAAAGCCTGGTTTTGAACAGCCGGTTGAAGCAACCGTGTACAATACCACGGTTCATTTTTTTGAAGAACTGATGCAATTGCTTCATCCGTTTACGCCTTTTGTTTCAGAAGAAATTTATCACCTGTTAAGGCCGCAGTCAACTGACCTTTGCGTTACACAATACCAACCAACCATTGCCGCTGATGCAGCGGTTTTACAACAGGGGGAATTATTAAAACAGGTAATTTCTGCATTAAGAGATGCCCGCAATAAAAACCAGCTAAAGCCGAAAGAAACCATTCAGCTACACATTCAAACGAACAATAAGGCTGCGTTTAAAGTCATAGAAAACATCATTGGCAAACAGGTAAATGCGGCAGCTATTTTTTACACCAATAACACAGTTACCAATAGCATTGTTGTTGCAGTAGAGCAAAATAAATTTTACATAGAGAGCGAACAAAAACTGGACAGTGCTACTTTAAAAACTGACCTGTTGAA
>JANYFI010000196.1 GCA_025362765.1 Ferruginibacter sp.
CCAGTTGTTGAAATACCAGTTAAGGTTTTTGCCCGAAAACGTACTAAAGCTGTTAAACATATCCCAGGGAATAGGATGTTTTCCATGCCAGTTGTCCATAAATCCGTGTAATGCTTTTTTAAATAACTCATCTCCCAGCATATCTTTTAAAGCCAGGTAAGCCAGCGCCGGTTTACCATATTCATTGTGGCCCATGGCCTGGCCGCTTAAAATATTTACCGGTGTTATGATGGGTATCTGTGTTTCGTCTGATGGATGCAATGCCCAGCCTGCTACGCGAAATTGTTTAAAAAAATTATCCGCTTTTTCTTTGCCTATATCCGCCTGGCCAATTATATTTTCAAAAGCTGTTGTCCAGCCTTCATCCATAAACCCATAGCGGTGCTCGTTGATGCCCATGTAAAAAGGAAAATAACTATGCCCTACTTCATGTTCGGCAATAAAGCGTTGCATCAAATCATCGTCCTGGCGGCTGTCGTTCGCCATCATTGGATATTCCATGTCGGCAAAGCCCTCAATAATGGTACTTTTGGGAAAAGGATACGCTACGCCAGGCCAGTTGTTGCTGTACCAGTCCAGCGAATGCTGAATGTTTTTTACCTGGTTGTGAAAATTGGTGGCGCTATTTAAATAACCAGACTGGCAACTTGCCCTGCGTCCTGTTTTTTTATCGACCAAAACGCTTGCGGCATCCCACACATAGTGATCGCTGATACAATACGCCATATCACTGATGTCAGTTGCTTTCCATTTCCATGTATTGGTTGCATTTTGAGTGGTTATATTTCTGGCTTCAATGTCTTTTTGGGTGGCCACGTTAATAACGTCATCGCTGGTAAAACTTTTATTGAATTTTTGCAGGTAAGCAGGTTGCAATACGTCAGCAGCATTCAGCAAATCACCGGTGCCCCAAACCAAAAAGTTTTTCGGAACTGTTACTGCCACAGTGTAATCATTAAAGTCATTGTAAAATTCCTGCGCATCTGTAAAGCTCATTCTGTCCCAGCCAAACACGTCATCCATTACAGCCACCCTTGGATAAAAATAAGCAAGAAAAAAACTGGTACTATCTAATTTGCCTTCCCTGCCACTTGTTTCGCTCATATCATAGTGCCAGTTAAAACTTAGTTGTACGCTATCGCCCGTTGGCACAGGTTTAGCCAGGCTTACTCTTTTCCATGTTTCTCCATGTGCGTCGCCAAAGGTGGCGACTTTTCCGTTTTCCATATACTGATCTATATGTATGCCGGTGGTTAAATAATCAGCCCCTGCAGTATTTTGCCTCTCCGTTCCCGGGTTGTGAATATTCATAATCAGCTTTACAACAATATTACTTATTGGCATCGGACTGTTATTAATATAGGTAATGGTTTCATTACCTGTAACAGTTTTAGCAGGCGGAACTACCGCAACGTTGATGTTATAGCGGCCATAGTTTTGCCAGTATTTTTTACCGGGCCTGCCGTCCATGCTTCTTGTTTCATTGGTATATGCCTTTTTAATATTTTGCGGCATAAATAAAGGTTGTTGCGCATAGCTGCCGGTAGCAGCAAACAGGCAAACAACCAGAAAAAATCTGTTCATAGTATCTTATTTATAGTGAAAGTAATCAACCGGCAACGCACCACCTGTTTATTTTATATAAGCGGTAGAAGAAAAATATACTTCAGCGGGCAATTATTTTTACTTGATTAAAATCCACCGATTGCCGTAACAAAACTTTTGTGATATTCCCTGAATGCAAGTTAGTATTGACTTTTATTTTGCTGGCTGTGCCGATCAACCATCAATATTAAATTTGTATATTCAATATTAAGTTTTTGATTAGCATGTATATAAAAAGTATGACTTCTGCAACGCAACACTGTTAAAGTTTTTAGCGCACACTTTTAAAAAATTCCCAGGCATAAAGATATACGTCAATATCGCCGGGATAATCGTGATGGCCACCCACAACTTTCAGCAAGGTGACAGGTGGTTTATTTGCGGCTTTGTAAGAATAACTTTCAATTGTTTTGTGATCCGAAGTATCAGTATCGGGTAACACCGTTTTGGTGGGCTCACCTTTATAACCAGCCAGCGAAGCCCAATAAGCAAATGTATTTTCCGAACTACGTACTACTCCAAAACTGGCATTGTTCACAAACATTTCACCACCATTATAAGGATTGGTTTTATCGTCTGTTCCATTTATAATCATTACGGGCAATGCTTTGTTGGCTAATATACAATCGCAGCTGGCAGAGTCAGGCATGTTCGCTACGATGGCGGTAATGGCTTTAATTTCGCCGGGCATTGTCATGGCTAATTTGTAAGCCATGTGACCGCCTCCCGAAAACCCTGCAGCAAAAACATTTTCTTTACTGATACCATATTTTTTTGCGAAGTAGTTGATCATCTCTTTAAAAAAGGCTTCTTCATTTATGTTCTCTTTATTGGCTGCCGCGGTAGAAAACCTGCGGCATTCATTCCAGAAATGCTGGTACCCGTCGGGATAAACTACCAGTAATTTATCCTTACCTGCTATAGCTTCCAGCTTATTTGTTTTGGAAATAATATCGCCGCTGTTACCACCAGAACCATGCATTAAAAACAACAGGCTGCCGCCTTTTAAATCGGTATCAGGCTGATGAAAAGTAAAAATTCTGTTATGGCCTTCAATTAAAACAGCATCAGTTATCCATTGGCTTTTGGTGTTACAGGAAATCAGGAGTAAAAGAACAGGCAATATTTTTTTCATTAATAAAAATTTAGCGGAGTAATTAAGATTATAAAGATAAGGTGGTTTTAATGTTTCACACAACGGTAACAACGGATGCAAAGAACGCAATTATGTATTTAAATAATGAATAACAACAGACTAACGATCCCGGAGATTTACTTCTTTATTTCGTTGTATTCTTTGCGCACTTTGTGTGAAACAACTGCAATTCCTTTAACTTTATCGCAAACCTCATTTGTATGCAAAAGCAATTGTTATTTTTATTGGCGCTGGCAATAGCAGCTACGCTGCATGCGCAACGGCCCGATATAAAAAAACTCGACAGCACATTAACCATACTCAATAAAACAAACCGGTTTAACGGAACAATATTGTATGCGGAAAAAGGAAAGGTGTTGTACAGCAAAGCCTTTGGTGTAGCCGATTACCGAACCAATGAGCTGCTTAAAACAACCTCCTCATTTAACCTGGCATCGGTTACCAGGCAGTTTATCACGATGTGCATTATGATACTGAAAGAAAGAGGGCAGTTGCAGTTTGATGATGACTGTAAAAAATATATTCCCGAATTGCCTTACGATAATATCAGCATCCGCAACCTGATGACGCATACATCCGGTATACCGGAATATTTTGATGTTTTTCAATTGTATAAAACACCGTTGGATACACTCACCAATGAAAAACTGATCAGTCTTTACAGCACTTATAAACCGGCACTTGATTTCGCCACCGGCAGCAAATGGAATTACAGCAATACCAATTACGCATTGCTGGTAAGCCTTATTGAACGCCTGAGCAAACAACCCATTGATGTATTTGTAAAAAAGAATATCACAGCACCGCTTGGTCTTAAAGATACCTACGTTTATCATGTGCTGATGCCTGCGGTGCCAGCCAATCATGTTTATGGATTTGAGGAAACCGGGGAGAAGAAAAAATTAAATGATCTTACTTCTTTTGATGGTGTGGTGGGCGACGGTAATTTGTACTCTTCTGTAGAGGACTTGTATAAATGGGAACAAAGCCTTGGTACCGGCAAACTTGTAAAGAAAGAAACATTTGCGGAAGCGCTAGTGCCTGTGAAATTAAAAGATGGCACAACCTATCCCTATGGTTTTGGGTGGTTTATTGAAAAAGATAAAGAAGGCGCCTGGTCGCATACAGGAGGCTGGGCTGGCTTCGCTAATTTAATTTGCAGGGATACAAAAAATAAGCGTACCATTATTCAGCTAAGTAGTGGTAGTAGTGGCTGGGGGATACGTACAGCAAGAAATTTTATCCAGGGCAAGTCGTTGGATATTGTGCAAACAACACTGATAACAAATGTAATTGTGATGGACGGAACCGGAGCCCCGGTAAAGAACGAATCGGTTAGAATACAAGGTAAAAAAATTATAGCCGTTGGAAATTTGCAGGCCTTTGAAGGTGAAGAAATCATCAATGGCGAAGGAAAGATATTATCGCCGGGGTTTATAGATAGTCATAGCCATGTAGAGGGTTCTTTGCAAAAATATCCGGAGGCGTTGGCGGCATTAAACCAGGGCATCACCACCATTGTAGGGGGACAGGATGGAGAGAGTGAACCGATAGACAGTCTGAAAGCTGCCTTCATTACGCCGCCAGCGATCAACCTTGCAACCTATACAGGGCACGCCACCATCCGCGAAAAAATTATGGGCGCTAAAAATTTAGCAAGACCAGCTACCACCGAAGAACTTGAAAAAATAAAACAATTGTTGAAAGAAGAACTGCAAAAAGGTTCACTCGGTTTATCTACAGGATTGGAATATGAAGAAGGATTTTATAGTAACCGCCATGAAGTAATTGAACTCGCTAAAACCGCCGCTGCGGAAAAGGGTAGATATATCAGTCATATACGGAGTGAAGATATCAACATCAGTGATGCCATTGATGAAATCATTCAGATAGGAAAAGAGGCAAAATTGCCGGTGCAGATTTCGCATATAAAAATTGCATTAAAAGATGATTGGGGAACAGCCAGTAAATTGTTGGCCACGCTT
Organism: Ferruginibacter sp.; assembly: GCA_025362765.1. GTDB lineage: Bacteria > Bacteroidota > Bacteroidia > Chitinophagales > Chitinophagaceae > Ferruginibacter. The sequence continues at coordinate 4,747 of JANYFI010000196.1, forward strand.
CAGCGGGCAAGGGCGGAAGGTGTGGACATTACAGCCGACTGTTATCCCTACGATGCCTGGCATAGCACAATGCGGGTACTGTTTCCAAAAAAAGATTTTGCAAGTTTGGCAAGCGCTACCTATGCAACAGATCATTTATTTGATGCGGATGGATCGGTGCTGGTGCACTTTGCAGCTGATACAACCTACAATGGAAAAACATTTGGTGCCATTGCTGCAATAAGAAATGAGACTGCGGCTCAAACCCTGTTGTACCTGGTTGGCGCTGCAGAAGCATACCAGCGGCTGCATCCCGGTGAATCTGGTGAAGATATCATGGGGAAGTCAATGGCAGGTGAAGACATCAGCTCGTTGCTTACATGGCCGCATACCAACCTGTGTTCAGACGGAGCCAATGGCGGGCATCCGCGTGGTTATGGCAGCTTTACAAAGTTGTTAAACCAGTATGTAAAACAACAAAAAATTATGAGTTGGGAAACTGCCATCAATAAAATGACCGGACTTGCCGCCGAACATACCGGCATCACCAACCGTGGTATTATTGCGCCTGGTTATTTTGCAGACCTGGTGTTAATTGATCCGGATACGGTGAAAGACAATGCCACCATTCAAAATTCAAAAGCATTGAGTGACGGGATAAAAAAAGTGTGGGTAAATGGTGTGCTGGTGTACATGGATAAATCTTTTTTAAATAAATATCCCGGTGAATTTATAAGCAGATAATTTGTTAAGAAGTTGGGAATTGCAGAATTGAATGATTTGCCATTCCTGAATCAATTGCCTGTCTGAATGAATTGTTCTGTTGAATGAATTGCTCTGCCTTTATGAATTGCCCTGCCTTTATGAATTGCCCTGCCCTTCAGGGCAGGGACAAAAATTATAATTAATTTTTCAGGGCTTTAGCCCATTTTGTAATGGGCTAAAGCCCCATTTGTATTTTGTTATTTATCCCCTGCCCTGAAGGGCAGGGCAATTCAAGGCAGGGTAATCATAGTGGGACAAGTTTTCAGTAAGGGCGAGTGATCAGCTCTGATCAAATATAATTATAGAGAATCATCAAAAAATACAGATCAATACATGAGAACAGAAGTAAAACCCAAAGCCATTGTTTTAACAGATGGCCTGTTACAAACAGCTGACGCTAAAACCGCTCACGGCCTTATCCGTGGTACAGAGCGGTATGAAATTGTTGGCGTAATTGACAGCCAGTTTGCAGGGCAGGATGCAGGCGAAGTGCTGGATGGCATTCACCGGAACATTCCTGTGCTGGTTAGTGTGGAAGCAGCAATACAATCCATTCCGGGTATACAATTTTGCATCATTGGCATTGCGACTGTGGGCGGAAAATTGCCCGTTCATTTTATGCCCATTATTATATCCTGTATTCAGAATAAAATTTCCATGGTCAATGGATTGCATGATTTTTTGAGTGGCATGCCGGAGTTGACGGCAATGGCCAATCAATATGGGGTTACATTAACTGATGTAAGAAAATCTAAAGAAAGAAAAGACCTGCACTTTTGGACGGGTGATATCTTTAAGTTGAAAGCGCCTGTAATTGCAGTGATTGGTACTGATTGCGCCCTGGGTAAAAGAACTACTTGTCGTATGATAAAGCAAGCCTGCATAAAAGAAGGCATCAATGCGCAAATGATTTATACAGGGCAAACGGGTTGGCTGCAAGGCGGACAATATGGATTTATTTTCGACAGCACGCTGAATGATTTTATTTCAGGTGAACTGGAACATGCTATCATTACCTGTGCTACCGAGACCGACGCCGAAGTGCTATTGGTAGAGGGACAATCCGCCTTACGCAATCCCAGCGGACCTTGTGGGTCAGAATTATTGGTTTCGGGCAATGCGAAAAATGTGATACTGGTACATGCGCCCAAAAGAAAATATTATGATGAAATACCAGCCTGGGGCCCTATACATTCGCTCCCATCTGAAATTGAACTTATCAAATTGTACGGTTCAACAGTAATTGCAGTGGCCATTAATACAGAACATTGTACAACGGAAGAAGCATTGGCATTTCAAAGTCAATATGAAACTGAATTACAATTGCCGGTACTGTTACCCTTACAGCAAGGCGTTGAAAAAATAATTTCCATCATCAAAACCCTTATAAAAAACTAACCATGAAAATTAAATCAGTAAAGGCATGGCTGCAGCATTTGCCACTTACAAAGCCTTATACCATTGCTTACAAAACGATTGCGGATACAGAAATAATTTTCCTTGAAATCACTTTGCAAAATGGCATCGTTGGGCTTGGTGCTTCCAACCCGTTTGCAGAAGTAGTAGGGGAGACGCCCGCTATGGCATTGGCCAACCTGCAAAGCGATTTTGTACAGCAGCTAACGGGCAGGGATATACGCCATTTCAATCAGCTTATTGACGAAGCGCTGATACAATTTCCGCATTTGCCTGGTACCATTGCGGCGATAGATATTGCATTGCATGATGCTTTTTGCCAACTTACAGGGATTGCCGTGGTTGATTTGTATGGCCGCAAAATGTATGCCTTGCCAACTTCCATCACCATTGGTATAAAAGATACGGCGGCCATGCTGGAAGAAGCCAAAGCAAACTTTGCCGCAGGTTTTAAAGTGATCAAAATAAAAACCGGGCTGGATGTGGAAGAAGATATTGAGCGGGTAGCAAAATTGACTGAACAATTTGGCCACAACATGCTGATAAGGGTAGATGCCAACCAGGGCTACGACCTGGCGCAGTTAAAACAGTTTATGGAAGCAACAAAACAGCTGGCCATAGAATTGATTGAGCAACCACTAAAAGTGGGGATGGAAAATGAATTGGCTGGGCTTGATGCAACA
>JANYFI010000306.1 GCA_025362765.1 Ferruginibacter sp.
CATTTTTACAATGTTGAACAGCCTCTCTGTCTATTCTTAAAGCCTAAAAAATTATGCAGTTTTCCGCGACACAAATAGCCATTTTGATTGATGGCAAAGTTGAAGGCAATGCCGATGCTAAGGTTGCATTTTTTGGCAAAATAGAAGACGCTACTCAAGATGAGCTGGCTTTTTTGGCAAACCCAAAGTATGAAGAATATTTGTACACCACCAAAGCGGCTATTATTATTGTTAATCATTCGCAGGAACTAAAACAACCGGTAGACGCTACATTAATTCGTGTGGAGGATGCCTATACAGCTTTCGCTATTCTACTGGATAAATATCAGCAGATACAAAACCAACAATTAACGGGCATTCAGCAACCTGCCTATGTTGATGCAACCGCCAAAATTGGTGACCAGGTATTTATCGGCGCCTTTGCTTACATTGGTGAAAGAGTTATCCTCGCTAACAATGTTAAAATTTACCCGTCGGCGTATATTGGTAACCATGTATCCATCGGAGAAAACAGTATTATTCACCCCGGCGTAAAGGTCTATCACCATTGCGTTATAGGAAAAAATGTTGTCATTCACGCAGGTACTGTAATAGGTAGTGATGGTTTTGGATTTGCGCCGCAGGCAAATGGCACTTATGTAAAAGTGCCACAGATTGGCAACGTAATTATTGAAGACAATGTTGAAATTGGAGCCAATAGTACCATTGACAGGGCTACCGTTGGCAGCACATTAATTAAGGCCGGCGCCAAGCTGGATAACCTGTTGCAAATTGCCCACAATGTTGAAATTGGCAACAATGCAGTCATTGCGGCACAGGCGGGCATCAGCGGCAGTACAAAAATTGGTAACAATGTTATGATCGGCGGACAAGTGGGAATAGTAGGCCACCTGCAAATAGCAGATGGTACTAAAATAAATGCACAAAGTGGCGTAAGTAAATCTATCAAAAATGTCAACACTTCCGTAACCGGCTCGCCGGCGTTTGATTATACAGCAGCCCTGCGCAGCCAGGCAATGGTTAGAAGCCTGCCAAAAATGGAAAAGCGGATTGAAGCGTTGGAAAAATTATTAAAAGAGTTGTTAACTCAAAAGGAATAGACTGTTTTTGCCGGGCGTTTTTCTCCGGCACTTAACTATTTTAAAATAATGATAAATGGCGTAAAATAATTGTTGCAGAAGATATTAACTGTTTAATTAGTTACATTATTTAGCCCCAGCGATAAATCTCCATAATTAAAGATGTATGCATAATAACTCTTAAAGAAAATTCCCCGCCGTAATGTGGCATATATACCTTCACCTGATGCCGAAAAATGAAATATCTTTGCGCCAATTTTTAAAACAACCAGTTAAGCATGGACTCAAATTTCAACCCAGATAAACAGCATACGCTCTCTTCAGCCATCAGCATATCAGGCACCGGATTACATACTGGTATTAATGTAGATATGACCCTGCGGCCCGCCAATGCAGGTTTTGGCTACCAATTTCAACGAATTGACTTGCCTGGAATGCCTATTATAAAAGCCGACTGTGATCTAGTAACTGATACGTCCCGGGGTACTACACTGGAGGTGGGCGAAGCTAAGATAAGCACGGTTGAACATATACTTGCCGCATTGGTAGGTATGGGCATTGACAACTGCCTGATAGAAGTAAACGGACCCGAGATCCCAATCATTGATGGCAGCAGTGAACCATTTGTTAATATCATCAGCAAAGGTGGTATTCTGGAGCAGGAGGCGGCGAAAGCATGGTATTCGATAGACAATAATATCTCTTATTACGATGAAGTAAAAAGAGTGGAGATGACGGTGTTGCCTGCTACTGATTATAAAATAACCACGCTGATAGATTTTAACAGCCCGGTGTTGGGAACGCAACATGCCAGTTTGAAAAGCATGCAGGATTTTCGAAGCCAGATTGCCCCCTGCCGCACTTTTTGTTTTTTGCACGAACTGGAAGCGCTGCTGGATAACAATCTTATTAAAGGAGGCGATATCAACAACGCTATAGTGGTGGTAGATAAACCTATTACAAAAGAAGAAATGAACCGCCTTGCAAAAGCATTTGGCAGAGAACGCATAGAAGTAAAAAGCGAAGGATACCTGAATAACCTTGAATTGCGTTTTCCGAATGAACCTGCAAGGCATAAGCTGTTGGATGTAATAGGTGACCTTGCGTTAATTGGCTACCCCATCAAAGGACATATTATAGCCAACAGGCCCGGGCATAGCAGCAATGTAGAGTTTGCAAAAAAAATAAAAAAATACATCAAAAAAAATAAACATACCAGAGGGATTCCTATTTACGATCCTACACAACCTCCTGTATATTCTTTGCAACAAATAGAAAAAACATTACCGCACCGATATCCTTTTTTACTGGTTGATAAGATTATTGAATTAACAGACAAGCAAATTGTTGGTATAAAAAACGTAACGTTTAATGAATACTTTTTTCAGGGACATTTTCCCGGAAACCCTGTGATGCCCGGCGTTTTACAAATTGAAGCCCTGGCCCAAACCGGCGGTATTCTTTGCATCAATGCCATGCCCGAAGGACAATACGATACTTATTTCATTAAAATTGAAAATTGCAAATTCAAACAGAAAGTAGTACCGGGTGATACGATGATTTTAAAAATGGAACTGATTGAACCTATTCGCCGCGGTATTTGTGTAATGAGGGCCAGCATTTTTGTAGGCAATAAATTATGCACGGAGGGAGATTTGACGGCACAGTTAGTGAAAAGAAACTAGTTGATTTGCCAATATGCTAATTAAATACACCCAAATGATTTTTTTCTATTTTAAAATACCGCCATCTTTATTTTAACAATTAGCACATCAACAAATTAGCCAATCAGCAAATTAAAAAAATGATCCATCCGCACACATACATTCATCCCAACGCCAAATTGGCTACCAATGTAAAAATTGATCCGTTCAGTGTTATTCATCCTAATGTTGAAATTGGGGAAGGTACCTGGATTGGAA
>JANYFI010000335.1 GCA_025362765.1 Ferruginibacter sp.
GGTCACGCATGCTGGGTGGTAAAACCAACCACTGGGGAAGAATTTCTTTAAGAATGGGGCCTGTCGATTTTCAACCAACGGATGGGCTTACTGAACGTTGGCCCATTACCTACGATGAAGTAAAACCTTACTATGATAAGGTAGACAGGATGATTGGTGTATATGGCACCAACGAAGGCTTGGAAAATGATCCGGATGGTGTTTTTCTTCCGCCGCCGAAACCAAGGCTGAATGAAATATTTATTAAAAATGGGGCAGCCAAAGCAGGTGTAAAAGTAATCGCCGGAAGAGGGTCGGTATTAACGGAAGCCTTACCTGGCAATAAAGATCGTGGCGCTTGTTTTTATTGTGGCCAATGCAGCAGAAGCTGCAAAGTATATGGCGACTTTTCTTCCTCTTCCTGCCTGGTAATTCCTGCTATTAAAACGGGTAACTTAAAAGTAATTACCAACGCTATGGTAAGGGAAGTATTGACTGGTAAAGATGGCCAGGCAACCGGTATATCTTATGTTGACAAAACTGACGGACAGGAATATCAGCTGAACGGCAAGACGATTATCCTCGGGGCAAGTGCCTGCGAATCGGCACGTATATTATTAAACTCTGTATCTGCACAGCATCCAGGCGGCCTTGCCAATAACAGTGGTGTGGTGGGCAAGTACCTGCATGATTCAACTGGCGCAAGTTTAGGCGGGTTTCTGCCGCAGCTTATGGATAGAAAACGCTATAACGAAGATGGTGTAGGTAGTGTACACATTTATTCTCCCTGGTGGCTGGATAATAAAAATCTTGACTTCCCTCGTGGGTATCATATTGAATATGGCGGCGGTATGCATATGCCATCGTATGGCTTTGGCGGCGGTACAACAAAATTAAACGGAATGGTGCCGGGCAGAGACGGTAAAACAAAACCTGCAGGCGGTTTTGGGGCTGCATTAAAAGATGATCAACGACGCTTTTTCGGCACGCAGGTAGGCATGGCAGGACGTGGTACTGCTATCGCCCGAAAGGAAAATTATTGCGAAATTGATCCCAACGTCGTGGATAAATTTGGCATTCCTGTATTGCGGTTTAATTATACCTGGAGCAATGAAGAAATCAACCAGGCTAAACACATGATTGAAACCTTTCAGTCAATTATGCATGGCATGGGTGCGGTTATTACTTCTAAGATTCAGGGGCCTGAAACCAACTATGGGCTGGAAGCGCCTGGAAGAATCATTCATGAAGTAGGCACTATCCGCATGGGCGACGATCCCAAAACGTCTGCCTTAAACAAATGGTGCCAGGCACACGATTGCAAAAATTTGTTTGTGGTAGATGCAGCGCCATTTGTACAACAGGGCGATAAAAATGCCACTTGGACAATCCTTGCATTATCCATGCGTACCGCAGAATATATTCTTGATCAAAGAAAGAAACAAAATATTTAAGCCATGAACAGAAGACAATCATTAAAAGCCATCAGCATAACTACGCTCACTGCCGGACTGTTGATGGAATCATGCAAAACAGACGCACCAAAAGCTGCTAATACCGTCGATCATTCCAACTTGGGTGATGTAGCGGGTTTGCAGGATTTTGAAATAGAAAGATTAAACAAATTGTACGAACAACCAGCTTTTTTCAACGAACATGAAAGAAGCACGCTGGTGGTACTGGCTGATTTGATAATACCAAAAGACGCAGTATCAGGCAACGCCTCCGATGCCAAAGTGGTAGATTTTATTGAGTTTATTGTAAAAGACATTCCCGATCACCAGGTGCCGATGAGGGGTGGTTTAAAATGGCTGGATATGCAATGTCTTAACCGGTACAACCAGTCCTTTATCGGTTGTACTGTCGCACAACAAACGGAGCTGCTGGAACAAATAGCCTATCCCGGTAAAACAAAATCCGAGCTCCACCAGGGCGAAGTGTTTTTCAACCGCATGCGTGACCTTACTTCCTCCGGTTTTTATACCAGCGAAATCGGTATAAAAGACCTGGGCTATAAAGGCAACGCTCCCGGAAAATGGGAAGGTGTTCCTAAAGATGTATTGCAGCAATACAACTTAAAGGACGAGTAAAATAAATTGTGAAAAATGTATCTGGCATAGTGCATGGGATTTTTCCAGGCGTTTGCAGAAAACAAAAAAGGATCATCCCCGGGGCTTTGTGCCATCGGCGCAAAATATCGCTAACACTTAAATAAACACTAAAAATTACATCATGAAAAAGGGTAAAAAGACGGAAAATTCAAGGCGGAGTTTTATTAAAAATGCGGGCCTGGTATCTGCAGGTTTTATGATTGTACCAAGACATGTATTAGGCGGGAAAGGTTTTGTAGCCCCCAGCGATAAATTAAATATTGCGGCCATTGGCGCAGGCGGCAAGGGACATGACGATTTGAAGAATTTTTCTAAAAGTCCGAATGTAAACATAGTTGCGTTGTGCGATGTAGATGAACGCAGATCAGCAGAATCAAGAAAGGAATATCCCAATGCGAAATATTACAAAGATTTCAGGGTAATGCTGGAGGCCGAAAAACATAATATTGATGCCTGTAACATTTCAACACCCGATAACATACATGCCGTTGCAACAATTGCAGCTATGCAATTGGGCAAACATGTATACACGCAAAAGCCGCTCACCCACGACATTTTTGAGGCCCGTGCATTGGCGAATGCGGCGGCTCGTTACAAAGTAATTACACAAATGGGCAACCAGGGCGGCTCCAGCGATGGCGTTCGCCAGGCAAAGGAAATGCACGATGCCAATTTATTAGGCGATGTGCATACTGTGTATGTGTGGACTAACCGGCCGTTATGGCCCCAGGGTTTACCTACGCCAACAGGAAGTTTTCCTGTGCCCAAAGAAGTGGATTGGGATCTTTGGCTTGGCCCGGCAAAGCACATTGATTACAACCCTGCTTATATGCCCTGGAACTGGCGTGGCTGGAATGCCTTTGGTACCGGCGCACTCGGCGACATGGCTTGTCACATGATGGACCCGGTGTTCCGCATTTTGCCGATTGATTTTCCTACTGAAGTTGAATGCAGTATTCCTAAAAGCTGGACGGTGGACGGTAAGGAAGCAAAATATCCTGATGGCTATCCTTCGGCTTCTGTAATCCATTTAAAATATCCAAGAAAAGATGGCAAGGGAGAAATAAAAGTATCCTGGTTCGATGGTGGCATAATGCCTCCCCTGCCAGATGAATTGCTGCCAGGTGAAACCTTTGGCGGGGATGATGGCGGCGCCATGTTTATTGGGGATAAAAGTAAAATGATTGTAGATTGCTATGGCGAAAATCCAAGGCTGTTACCTTCTTCACTAATGAAACAAACTACTATGCCTGCGCAGACAATTGCCAGAGTGCCGGAAGGACATTACCTGCAATGGGTAAATGCCTGCATTGCCGGTTACGGCAAAGGCAAAACCAGCTCTCCATTTGAATATGCCGGACCGTTTACAGAAAGCATCTTAATTGGTAACCTCGCTATTAGGAGCTGGAACCTGGAAACAAAAAATGCAAAAGGCAGAAGTGAATACCCCGGCAGAAAGAAACTAATGTGGAATGCGAAGGAAATGAAAATCACTAATTTTGAAGATGCCAACCAGTTTGTAAAAAGAGATTATCGCCAGGGCTGGAGTTTAGGCATCTAATAAAATACTTACTTAAAAATAAACGCATGAAAAAAATCATCTTGTTTTTTACGGTCGCTGCTTTATTAACAGCCTGTTCCAATTCGCATAAACTAAATGGCACAGATGGCTGGATAAGCCTTTTCGATGGCAAGTCAATGGATGGCTGGAAATTCAGCGAACAACCAGGCACATTTTCAGTTGAAGACGGCTGTATAAAAGTAGCGGGGGTTCGGTCGCATTTATATTATGAAGGTGCGGTATTGAACCATAATTTTACAAATTTTGAATTTAAGGCAAGGGTGATGACAAAGCCAGGCTCCAACTCCGGTATCTATTTTCACACGGCGTACCAGCAGGAAGGTTTTCCTGATAAAGGGTTTGAAGTACAGGTAAACAATTCTCACAGTGATTGGAAAAGAACAGCAGGTTTGTACGATATTAAAGACGTAAAGGAAACATATGTAAAAGACGATGAGTGGTTTACGGAATATATAAAAGTAGAAGGCAAACATGTAATCACGAAAATTAATGATATAGTAGTGTGCGACTGGACACAGCCTGATGGATTTGTTCCGCCCAAAGGTCATCCGGAAAGAATTATTTCTAATGGAACTTTTGCGTTGCAGGGTCATGATCCAAAAAGCATTGTGTTTTTTAAAGACATTATGGTAAAACCATTGCCGTAAAATAGCCCCAACAAATAGCACGCTGTTAACACCTTAAACAGATGGTAGTCCAACTGTCTGTCACCAGGAAAAATGTATCCAGGAAATTAAATATGTAACACTGTAAAAAAATGCTGCAAGCATTTTTTTGCTTTATAAAATTGAAGTAAAACAATGAAACCAATTGTTCAAATATCTTTAGATCTCACCAACATTGATGAAGCGCTGGAAACCGCAGCCATGGCCATGCGGGCGGGGGTGGACTGGCTGGAAGCGGGCACACCGCTGATTTTAGCGGAAGGCTTGCATGGCGTAAGAAAACTACGGGAAGCGTTTCCCGGAATACCGATTGTAGCCGATTTAAAAACAATGGATGGCGGCTACCTGGAAGCCGAAATGATGGCGAAGGCCGGCGCTACCCATGTGGTGGTAATGGCAAGGGCTCATGAAGAAACGATCAAATGCGTCGTCAATGCGGGACGTGATTTTGGTATCCAGGTAATGGGCGATAACCTTGGTTGCGAAGACATGGTTGCAGCAGCCAAATGGCTGGAAGATCTCGGATGTGATTACGTGATTCATCATATTGGTTACGATGAGCGGCGTGGTATTGCTGCAAGGGGTTTACGAATGCCCAGCCCTTTGGACCAGCTTCGCGAAGTAGTGAATGCGGTAAAAATTCCGGTGCAGGCCGTCGGTGGCCTTAGCCTGGAGCAAGCCATTCAGTGCCCTGAATATGGCGCTCCGTTGGTAGTATTGGGCGCTCCGTTAACCATTGACGGAGATAGTTTCAAAACGGCAGGGGGTGACCTGGAAAGTTCATTGCGCCTCATCTGCGAAAAAATCCATTCTTATAACATCAATTAAATCATTAGCAAATGAAATCAGCCGCTGTAGTAAATTTTGCGCCTGAAAAAGGTTCAGTAGAAATACGTGAAATAGAACAACCCACCATTGGTGAGGAAGATGTGTTGCTGGAAGTAGCCAACGTGGGGGTTTGCGGAAGCGACCTGCATCAATGGACAGCCGATCATAGCTGGCCGGTCAACTATCCTGTTGTATTGGGTCATGAATTTGGCGGCCATATTCTTGCCCTCGGCAGCAAGGTAAAAGGCTGGAAAGAAGGTGACCGCGTTGTAAGTGAA